>NZ_JANLOG010000001.1:0-59623 GCF_025466205.1 Pseudomonas sp. 13B_3.2_Bac1 | reverse complement strand
CGAGCAAGCCCGCTCCCACAAGGGGATGGCGTGCTAATCCGACAGCTCCGGGCGATTGCGGAACTGCTCCAAGGCCTCGGGATTGGCCAGCGCATCGGTATTTTTCACCGGCTCACCGTGCACCACATTGCGCACCGCGAGTTCCACCACTTTGCCGCTGATGGTGCGTGGAATATCGGTCACCGCGACGATCTTCGCCGGCACATGGCGCGGTGTGGTGTTGGCGCGGATCACCTGGCGGATCTGCTGTTGCAGTTCGTCATCCAGCGCAACACCGTCCTGCAGGCGCACAAACAGCACCACCCGCACATCGTCCTGCCATTGCTGCCCGATCGCCACGCTGTCCAGCACCTGCGGGACTTTCTCGACCTGACGATAGATTTCCGCCGTGCCAATACGCACGCCGCCGGGGTTGAGCACCGCGTCGGAGCGGCCATGGATCAACATCCCGCCGTGCGGCAGTTGCTCAGCGTAATCGCCCTGGGCCCAGACGCCCGGGAACAAGCTGAAATAGGATTTGCGCAGTTTTTCGCCGTCAGGGTCTTGCCACAGGCCGATGGGCATGGCCGGGAAGTGCCGGGTGCAGACCAGCTCGCCTTTTTCGCCGATCACGGCAACGCCGGCGTCGTTCCACACCTCAACCGCCATGCCCAGGCTCTTGCCCATGATTTCGCCTCGGCGTACCGCCGACAGCGGGTTGCCGTTGACGAAGCACGACACCACATCGGTGCCGCCCGACATCGACGCCAGGCACACATCGCGCTTGACGTCGCGGTAGACGAAGTCATAACTCTGCGGCGACAGCGCGGAACCGGTACAGAGCAAGGTCTTCAGGCTACTCAGATCATGGCTGTGCGCAGGCTTCAGGCCGCTGCTTTCCAGTGTTGCGAGAAATTTCGGGCTGGTGCCGAACACGCTGATGCGCTCGTCGTCGATCAGGTCGAGCAAGCGCTCATCGCCGGGGTGAAACGGCGAGCCGTCATACAGCACCACCGCGCTGCCGACCGCGAGCGCCGAGACCAGCCAGTTCCACATCATCCAGCCGCAAGTGGTGTAGTAGAACAACCGGTCACCGGGGCCGAGATCGACGTGCAGTCCGTGCTCCTTGGCATGCTGCAGCAGCACGCCGCCAGTGCTGTGCACGATGCATTTCGGTACGCCGGTGGTGCCACTGGAATACAGCACGTACAACGGATGATTGAACGGTACCGGGACAAAACGCGGTTCGCCGCCGGATTGGTAAAAATCGTCCCACAACGTCACGTTGGCGTGGCTGTGGTAATCCTCGGCACGGGCCTGTTCGCGGGCATAGGGCACGATGATCAACTGCTGCAGCGACGGCAGTTGCGCGAGGATTTCGTTGACCTTGGTGGTCTGGTCGATGTCTTTGCCGGCGTAACGGTAGCCGGCGCAGGTGATCAACAACTTGGGTTCGATCTGGCCGAAACGGTCGATCACGCCGTGGGTGCCGAAGTCTGGCGACGAGCACGACCAGATCGCGCCGAGGCTGGTGGTCGCGAGCATCGCCACCAGGGTTTGCCAGGTGTTGGGCATGCACGCGGCCACCCGATCACCGAGGCCGATTCCGCAGGCCATCAGGCTGGCCTGAAAACCGGCGACTTGCTCGGCCAGTTCGGACCAGGTCAGTTGTTCGCGCTGGCCGTTTTCCGCCACGGCAATCACCGCGACTGCATCGTCACGACGGCGCAGCAGGTGCTCGGCAAAATTCAGGGTCGCACCGGGAAACCATTCGGCACTGGGCATTTGCGCGCCTTCACGCAGGACGGCGTCGGGCTGGGTGTGGAACCGGATGTCGAAAAAGTCGACGATCGCCTGCCAGAACGCCTCGCGCTGATCCACGCTCCAGCGGTGCAGGTCGGTGTAGCTGCTCAGGGCCAGGCCATGACGCTGATTGATATCGCGGCGGAAATTGTCCATGCGCGATTGGGCGATACGCTCGGCATCGGGTTGCCAGAGGATGTCGGACATTGGTTTGCCTCTTGTTGTGTTGTTCAAGCACGCAGGCCAGGGTGCAGCACTTAATTCTGTGGCGAGGGAGCTTGCTCCCGATCGGCTGCGCAGCAGTCGTAAATTGTCGGGGGCGGCTTCGCCACCCAGCGGGAGCGAGCTCCCTCGCCACAGGGGGCCTGCGCTACCTATTGCGCCAACCACCCCCCATCAATATTCCACGCCGCCCCCCGCACCTGACTTCCAGCCTCGCTGCACAGAAACAACACCAATTCCCCCAGATGCTGCGGCGTGACGAACTCCAGCGACGGCTGCTTCTCCGCCAGCAGATCATGCTGCGCCTGCTGCGGGTCGACCCCTTTGGCAGCACGATCATCGATCTGTTTCTGCACCAGCGGCGTCAGCACCCAGCCCGGGCAGATCGCATTGCAGGTGACATTGCTGGTAGCTGTCTCGAGGCCGACCACTTTGGTCAAACCAATCACGCCGTGCTTGGCCGCAACATACGCAGCCTTGCCAGTCGAACCCACCTGACCATGCACCGAAGCGATATTGACGATTCGTCCCCAACCCTTGGCACGCATCCCCGGCAAGCTGAGGCGGGTGCTGTGGAACACCGATGACAGGTTGATCGCGATGATCGAGTCCCAGCGCTCTACCGGGAACTCCTCAACGGCGGCGACATGCTGGATCCCGGCGTTGTTGACCAGAATGTCGACGCCACCGAATTCGCGCTCGGCGTAAGCGATCATCTCGGCGATCTGCGCCGGATCGCTGACGTCCGCCGGGTGGTGACCGACCTTGCCGCCGAACTGGCCGACTTCGGCGATCACGCTCGACGCATCGCCAAAACCGTTGAGAATCAGATTGGCGCCGGCCTTGGCCAGGCTCAGGGCGATGCCCAGACCGATGCCGCTGGTGGAGCCGGTGACCAGTGCGGTCTTGCCCGAAAGAGTCGTCATGAATACCTCACACAATGCCAGTGGCGTAGAAAGTGCCGATCACTACGAAGACCGCCAGGGTCTTGATCAGCGTAATACAGAAAATGTCTTTATAGGCTTCGCGGTGGGTCAGGCCGGTAACCGCCAGCAGGGTGATCACCGCGCCGTTGTGCGGCAGAGTGTCCATGCCGCCGCTGGCCATCGCGGCCACGCGGTGCAGCACTTCCAGCGGAATGTTCGCCGCGTGCGCCGCTGCGATGAACTGCTCGGACATCGCCGCCAGCGCGATGCTCATGCCGCCCGACGCCGAACCGGTGATACCCGCCAGCAGGGTGACGGTAATCGCTTCGTTGACCAATGGATTGGGGATTTGCTTGAGCCAGTCGGCCAGCACCAGAAAGCCTGGCAACGAAGCGATTACCGCACCGAAGCCGTATTCCGAGGCGGTGTTCATTGCCGCCAGCAATGCGCCGCTGACCGCGCTTTTGCTGCCTTCGGCGAGTTTGCTGCGGATCGCCTTGAAGCCGAACACCAGCACCATCAGGATGCCGATCAGCAACGCCGCCTGCACCGCCCAGATCGCCGTGAGCTTGGCGATTTCCGTCGTCACCGGCGTGGCCATCCCCGGCAGCGCCAGGCTGTGGGTCTTGCCGTACCACTGCGGAATCCACTGGGTGAACAACAGGTTCATGATGCCCACCGCCAGCAGGGGCGACAGGGCGATCCATGGGTTCGGCAGCTGCAGATCTTCGGCCGTTTCCGGCTCGTTACGCAGTTCGGTGCCGTAGCCTTCACCCGCGCGCTGCGCCTTGTTGCGCTGGCGCTGCAGGAACAGCATGCCGGCGCAGAACACGAAGATCGTGCCAATCACCCCCAGCCACGGCGCGGCCCACGCGGTGGTGTTGAAGAAGGTGCTGGGGATGATGTTCTGGATCTGCGGAGTGCCGGGCAGGGCGTCCATGGTGAAGGAGAACGCGCCGAGGGCGATGGTCGCCGGGATCAGACGCTTGGGAATGTTGCTCTGGCGGAACATCTCGGCGGCAAACGGATACACCGCAAACACCACCACGAACAGCGATACGCCGCCGTAGGTGAGCAGGGCGCAAACCAGCACGATCACCAGCATCGCCTGTCGGGTGCCGAGCAAGCCAATCGCCGCAGCCACGATCGAACGGGAGAACCCCGACAATTCGATCAACTTGCCGAACACGGCGCCGAGCAGGAATACCGGAAAATACAGTTTGATGAAGCCGACCATTTTCTCCATGAACACCCCGGTGAAGGCAGGGGCGACGGCGGACGGGTCGGTGAGCAGGACAGCGCCGAGGGCGGCAATCGGGGCGAAGAGGATAACGCTGTAGCCACGGTAGGCGGCGAGCATCAGCAGCGCGAGGGCTGCCAAGGCAATGGTCACACTCATGGTGTGTCTCCAGGGATTGTTATTTTTGTGGGTGAAGCGGGTGTGGGGAGGGCTTTAGCGAGATCTGTGCCAGATATTCAAATCATTGAAATGTAAGGGTTTTATAGGTTTCAGCGTGTTGAGAGTTGAAGGGTTGTCTCTTTCTGGAGATTTTTGTTGAGAGGGCTGACGCCTTCGCGAGCAAGCCCGCTCCCACATTTGGAATGCGTACCCCCCTGTGGGAGCGGGCTTGCTCGCGAAGCTCCTGCTGTTGTCTTTTTTTGGAGACTTAAGTCTCTTTATTGAGACTCGGCAATACCCAGGGCCAGCATCTTCTTGTACAGCGTCGAGCGTCCCAGCCCCAGTCGAGCCGCCGCCTCCGGCACTTTGCCCGCACATTGCGCGAGGGCAGACTGGATCAACTGCCGGTCAAACCGCTGCCGTGCCTCGGCGAATGTCTCCTCGGCCAACGGTTCCCGCGTCGAAACCGACGGACGCTCAACCGGGGTAAACGTGCCGATGGCTGCACGAATATCCTCTTCGGTGAGGATCAGGTCATCGCTGAGCAGCGCCGCGCGCTCCAGCACGTTGCGCAATTCACGAATGTTCCCCGGCCAAGCATGTTGTCCGAGCAGTTCCAACGCCGCGCGGCTCAGTTCATGCTGGCTACGCAACTCTTCAAGAATCGCCTCGCTGAGCGCCGGCAAATCGTCGAGACGCTCGCGCAGCGGCGGAACCTGGATCGGCAGCACATTGAGGCGGTAATACAGGTCGGCGCGGAACTCACCGCGCTTGATCGCGGCTTGCAGATCGGTCGAAGTCGCCGCGATCACTCGCACATCGCTCTGAATCACGTCGTTGGAGCCAACCGGTTCGAATTCCTTTTCCTGCAGCACCCGCAGCAGTTTGCTCTGCAGCGGCAACGGCATGTCACCGATCTCATCGAGAAACAGCGTGCCGCCCTGCGCGATCTGCAACTTGCCGGTCCGACCCTTGCGGTCAGCGCCGGTAAACGCGCCGGGCGCGGTGCCGAAAAACTCGGCTTCCAGCAGCGCTTCGGGAATTGCCGCGCTGTTGATGCTGACAAACGCTTTGTGCGCGCGGGGCGAAGCGCTGTGAATCGCCTGCGCCAGCAATTCCTTGCCGGTGCCGGTTTCGCCGAGCAGCAACACGGGTGAATCGGTGCTCGCACTGCGGCGGGCGCGGCGTTTGACTTCGAGGCTGGCGCTGCTGGTGCCGATGAAATGGGCGAAGTTGTATTTGGTCTGCCGCGCCCGCAGCAGCGAGCGGGTCGAGGCCAGTTCTTCCTGCATGCTCAGGTAGCGCTTGAGCATCGGTGACAGGCTGCGCAATTCGTCGAACAGGGCAAACCCGATGGCGCCGATCACCGCGCCGGCGTCGTCGTGGATCGGCAGACGCATCACCACCAGCGGCTCTTTCGGTGTGTCCTGCATGTCCAGCAGAATGGGGCGGCCGGTGCGCACCACTTCACGCAGCAGGCTGCCGGGGATCACGCTTTCGCAGGGTTTGCCGATGGCTTTTTTCGCCGACTCAAGACCAAAACGCCGCGCATAGCGCTCGTTCATCCAGACGATGTTCGCGTCACGATCGACAATCACCGTGCCCTCGCTGGACTGCTCGATAATCTCGAACAGCGAGCGGATCGCCAGCGTGCGAACGCGTTGGTAGTCCTTGAGGCTTTCGGTGGTGTTCATGCGTGGGTTGATCCGGAGTTTGGGTTGTCTGTAAGGCCCTCTTCGCGAGCAAGCCCGCTCCCACAGGTTTCTCTGGGGTACCCAATATTTGGGTACAACCCGAATCCCTGTGGGAGCGGGCTTGCTCGCGAAGGCCGCGACTCGGTTTCAAGTCAAACAGTGATTATGCCTACCCCGGATGTGCCGCCGCCAACAGCTCCTTGGTGTAAGGATGCTGCGGCGAGTCAAACACCTCATGGCTGGCACCGCGTTCAACCACTTTGCCGTCCTTGATCACGATCATGTCATGCGCCAGCGCCCGTACCACCGCCAGGTCGTGGCTGATGAACAGGTAGGTCAGGCCGTGTTTTTCCTGAAGGTCGCGGAGCAGGGCGACCACTTGTTTCTGCACGGTACGGTCAAGGGCCGAAGTCGGTTCGTCGAGCAGGATCAGCGCCGGTTTCAGCACCAGCGCCCGGGCGATGGCGATGCGCTGGCGCTGACCTCCGGAAAATTCGTGCGGGTAGCGATGACGACTCTCCGGGTCCAGGCCAACCTCCTTGAGCACGCGGATCACCTGTGCATCGCACTCTTCGGCGCTGGACTGGCAATGCACCTCCAGCCCTTCACTGATGATTTGCGCCACGGACATCCGTGGACTGAGACTGCCGAACGGGTCCTGAAACACCACCTGCATCTGACGACGCCACGGCCGCAACTGCTTCTGATCGAGACCGTCGAGGGCCGCGCCCTGAAAGCGGATGCTGCCCTCGGAGTCGAGCAGCCGCAGAATCGCCTGGCCCAGGGTCGATTTACCCGAACCGGACTCGCCGACGATGCCCAGGGTTTTGCCGCGCTGGATATTCAGGCTGATGCCGTCCACCGCCCGCAAATATTGTTTGCGCTGGAACAGCCCGCCACCGACAACGAACTCGACCCGAAGATCATCCACCTCCAGCACGTTCTCGCGCTCGTCCCGGGGCAGGGCTTCGCCCTCCGGTTCGGCATTCAGCAGCACGCAGCTGTAAGGGTGCTTCGGTTCGGTAAACAGGGTTTCGCACGGCGCCTGCTCGACGATCTCGCCAGCCTTCATCACGCACACCCGTTGCGCGATGCTGCGCACCAGATTGAGGTCGTGACTGATCAGCAGCAGCGACATGCCCAGGCGTTGTTGCAAGGACTTGAGCAGCAGCAGGATCTTGCGCTGCACCGTCACATCCAGCGCCGTGGTCGGTTCATCGGCGATCAGCAGTTCCGGCTCGCAAGCCAGGGCCATGGCGATCATTACCCGTTGCCGCTGGCCGCCGGACAGTTGATGCGGATAGGCCTTGAGGCGTTCTTCGGGCTTTTGAATACCCACCAGTTCCAACAGTTCAAGGATGCGCTGTTGCGCCGCTTTACCGCCCAGTCCCCGATGCACCAGCAGGGTTTCGCCGATCTGCTTTTCGATGGTGTGCAGCGGATTGAGCGAGGTCATCGGCTCCTGGAAGATCATCGCGATGCGGTTGCCACGCAGTTCACGCAGGACCTTGGGATCGGCGCCGAGCAGTTCCTGACCGCGATAGCGAATGCTGCCGCTGGTTTGCGCATCGCCTTCGGGGAGCAATTGCAGGATCGAATGCGCGGTTACCGACTTGCCCGAGCCCGACTCGCCGACCAGGGCCAGGCACTCGCCGGGGCGGATGTCCAGGCACAGGTTGCGCACCGCCGGCTGGCCATGGAAGGCGACATTCAGGTCACGGATTTCGATCAGGTTATCAGTCATGGTCACACTTCAGGATCGAGGGTCGAACGCGTCACGTAACGCTTCGCCGATGAACACCAGTAAAGAAAGAATCAGCGCCAAAGTGAAAAACGCCGTCAGCCCGAGCCATGGCGCTTGCAGGTTTTGTTTGCCCTGACCGATCAGTTCGCCCAGCGAAGCACTGCCGGCGGGCATGCCGAAACCAAGGAAGTCGAGGGCGGTGAGAGTGGAAATCGCCCCGGTCAGAATGAACGGCAAGTAACTCAGCGTCGCGTTCATCGCATTGGGCAGGATGTGCCGGAAAATCACTTTGCGGTCAGTCAGGCCCAACGCGCGAGCCGCTTTGACATATTCCAGGTTACGTCCGCGCAGAAACTCCGCGCGCACCACATCCACCAGTGCCAGCCACGAAAACAGCGCCATGATCCCCAGCAGCCACCAGAAATTCGGCTCGACGAAACCGGACAGAATGATCAGCAGATACAGCACCGGCAATCCGCTCCAGACCTCCAGCACGCGTTGCCCGAGCAGATCGACCCAGCCGCCGTAATAACCTTGCAGAGCGCCGGCGGCGATGCCAATCAGCGCGCTGATAGCGGTCAGCATCAGCGCAAACAGGATCGACACCCGGGCGCCGAAAATCACCCGCGCCAACACGTCGCGCGCCTGATCGTCGGTGCCCAGCCAGTTGACCCTGGAGGGCGGGCTCGGCGCGGGTTGGTTGAGATCGTAGTTGGGGGTGTCCTCGCTGAACGGGATCGGCGGGAACAGCAGCCAGCCACCGTCCTTGCGGATCAGGTTCTGCACATACTCACTGCGGTAATCGGCCTGGAACGGCAGTTGCCCGCCAAACTCCTGCTCGGTGTAGCGCTTGAATACCGGGAAGTAGAGTTGGTTTTGATAGCTGACGGCCAGCGGTTTGTCGTTGGCGATCAGTTCACCACCAAGGCTGAGCAGGAACAGGCCGATAAACAGCCACAACGACCACCAGCCACGGCGGTTTTTCTTGAATCGTGCAAAACGGCGACGGCCCAGAGGCGAGAGCTTGAACATCAGGCGTTCCTCGCGGCGAAGTCGATACGGGGGTCGACCAGGGTGTAGCACAAGTCGCCGATCAGTTTTATCAGCAGGCCGAACAGGGTGAAGATGAACAACGAGCCGAACACCACCGGATAGTCCCGGGAAACCGCCGCTTCGTAGCTCATGCGGCCGAGGCCGTCGAGGGAAAAGATCACTTCGATCAGCAGCGAACCGGCAAAAAACACGCTGATGAACGCCTGCGGAATTCCCGAAACCACCAGCAGCATCGCGTTGCGGAACACGTGGCCGTAAAGCACACGGCGTTCGCTCAAGCCTTTGGCGCGTGCGGTGACCACATATTGTCGGGTGATTTCATTGAGGAACGAGTTCTTGGTGAGGATCGTCAGCGTGGCGAAACCACCGATGACCAGTGCCGTCACCGGCAACACCAGATGCCAGAAGTAATCGGCGATCTTGCCCAGGGTCGACAGCGATTCGAAGTTGTCGGAGACCAGCCCGCGCACCGGAAACCAGTTCAATGATGTGCCACCGGCAAACACCACGATCAGGAACATCGCGAACAGAAACGCCGGCATCGCGTAGCCAATGATGATCGCAGTGCTGCTCCAGATATCGAAATGGCTGCCGTGATGCACCGCCTTGCGGATGCCCAGCGGGATCGACACCAGATAGGTGATCAGCGTCGCCCACAGGCCGAGGGAAATGGTCACTGGCATTTTTTCCAGAATCAGATCGGTGACCGTCGCCCCGCGGAAAAAGCTTTTGCCAAAATCCAGCTGCGCGTAGTTCTTGAGCATCAGCCACAGGCGTTCATGCGCCGGTTTGTCGAAACCGTACTGTTTTTCGATGTCCTTGATCAGTTGCGGATCGAGGCCACGGCTGGCACGCGAGGTGCTGCTCATGGTCTCGCTGGAACTGCCGCCGACACTGGCACCGCCGATCCCTTGCAGATGAGCGATGGCCTGTTCGACCGGGCCGCCGGGTGCCGCTTGAATGATCACGAAATTGACCAGCAGAATGATCACCAGCGTCGGAATGATCAGCAGCAGGCGCCGCAGAATGTATGCCCACATCAGTGCGGTCCTCCGGGTCTGCCACGGCCGATTTTTGCGGCGGTCATCTGCTGGTTGGTCAGCGGCGTACTGCTGATTTCCCACCAGCTCTCGATCGCTTCGTCATTGCTGGCCTGTATCGCCGGCATGCCGAAACGGTTCCACCACACGGTGGAGGTGCCCGGCGGGTAATAATTGGGAATCCAGTAGTAATTCCATTGCAACACCCGGTCCAGGGCGTGGGCGTAGTGCAGCATGTCGCTTTGGGTCGAGGCGCGGATCAGGCCATTGATCAAGGTGTCGACCGCCGGATTCTTCAGCACCATATAGTTGTTGGCGCCGGGGTCGTTGGCCGAAATCGAACCGAAGTAATTGAGCAGCTCGCCACCCGGAGACGTGGTGACCGGGTAGCCGGTGACGATCATGTCGTAGTCGCGGCTCATCAGGCGATTGACGTATTGCGAGGAGTCGATGCGGCGGATATTCAGGTCGATGCCGATCTGTTTCAGCGTGCGCTTGTAAGGCAGAAGCAGACGGTCCATACCGTTCTGGCTGACCAGAAAGGTGAAACTCAACGGTTCACCCTCGGCGTTGACCAATTGGTCACCATCAGGTTTCCAGCCGGCTTGTTCCAGCAATTGCAGGGCTTGCAGTTGCTTGTCGCGGATCAGGCCGCTGCCATCGGTTTTCGGCGCTTCGAAGACCTGAGTGAACACCTCATCGGGAATTTGCCCGCGCAACGGTTCGAGGATTTTCAGCTCGGCGGCATCCGGCAACTCGCGGGCTGCCAGTGCGGAGTTGGAGAAATAGCTCTGTTGGCGGATGTACATGTTGCGCATCATCTGCCGGTTGCTCCACTCGAAATCCCAGAGCATCGCCAGCGCCTGGCGTACCCGACGATCCTGAAACATCGGTTTCTGCAGGTTGAATACAAAGCCCTGGGCCGATTGCGGGGCTTCGGTGGCGAGGTGGGCTTTCTGCAAGCGGCCGTCACTCAGCGCGGGGCTGTCGTAGCCGATCGAATAGCCGGTCGCGGAAAACTCGCGGTTGTAGTCATAGGCGCCACCGCGCAGAACCTGACGGGCGACATCGGTGTCGCCGAAATACTCGATGCTGAAGTGATCGAAGTTATACAGGCCGCGACTGACCGGTAGATCCTTGCCCCACCAGTCAGGGTTGCGCTCGAAGGTGATGCTGCGCCCGGAGTCGACCTTGCCGACCCGATACGGGCCGCTGCCCAGTGGCGGTTCATAACCACCACCGCCGGCGAAGTCGCGGGTTTTCCACCAGTGCTCGGGGAATACCGGCAGGGTGGCGATGTCCAGCGGCAAGGTGCGGTTTTCACTGCTCTTGAAAACGAAACGCACGGTCAGCGGCGCTTCCACTTCCACGCCTTTGACGTCGGCGAACTGCGTGCGATAACGCAGGCTGCCCTGGGTCATCAACAGGTCATAGGTGTAACGCACGTCTTCGGCAGTGATCGGTTTGCCGTCAGCGAAGCGTGCCTTGGGATTGATGAAGAAACGCAGCGACAGGCCATCCTCCGAGCGCTCCATCTTTTGCGCCACCAGGCCGTAGACCGTGTAAGGCTCATCCATCGAGCGCTGGGCCAGAGGCGAGTACAGCATGCCGTCGATCTGGGTGACGCCGATGCCTTTGTCTATATAAGGCAGGATGTGATCGAAATGCCCGATCTCTATCGCCGAGCGGCGCATGGTGCCGCCCTTGGGGGCCTGCGGGTTGGTGTAGTCGAAATGGCTGAAACCGGCCGGGTATTTGGCGGGTTCGCCATAGACGGTCAAAGCGTGTTGCGGGGTGGCGTCCACACCAGTGGAGCCCAACAACAGGGCCACGGCAGTGAACAGCAAAGTCGGGAAAGCCAGTCGCATTGTCAGCCTTAAAGCCGGGTGATCGATAAGCGCAATTTGTACGCGAGCGGCGCGTCAGTCGCCAGCCGTATCCTGTAACCAAAACACAACGGCCCACCAAAAGGCGGGCCGTGGCACAGCAAACCGGACGCGAAATCAGTCCTGGCGGCTGGTGACTTCGAGCAGGTGATAACCGAACTGGGTCTTCACCGGGCCTTGCACGACGTTGATCGGCGCGCTGAAGACCACGGTGTCGAATTCCTTGACCATCTGGCCAGGACCGAACGAACCCAGGTCGCCGCCCTGACGGCTGGACGGGCAGGTAGAGTTGGCCTTGGCGACTTCGGCGAAATCAGCACCGCCTTCGATCTGGGCCTTGAGTTCGTTGCACTTGTCTTCGCTGGAAACCAGGATGTGGCGGGCAGTGGCTTTAGCCATGGGGAAACTCTCCAATCTATTTCAGTAAAGTGTGGAGCCTACCGGATTCAGTAAGCGATTTCTCGGCAAAGTTCCACTCGGCTTATTGGCGTATGTCTACAGTTGTGCGGCTTTCAGGCGCAGAGCGTGCTCGACGTAGAGTTCGACGGGATCAGGGGCGGGGTTTAGTAAACCGTCTGGTCGCCGCAGGGTGGCGAGGTGGTTGAAGGGGTAGTCGGAGCGGATGACCGAGCCCAAATGCGAGCTGTAGCGGCCCACGAAACCATCGTTCTGTCCCGCTTCCGCGACGAAATGGCCGGACAACGCCCGGCAGACGGCATGTACCGGATCAAGCGGCGCAAGCCATCCTTCCTGCAGCGTGCCGCTCCAGGAATAGTAGTGAACGTCATTGACCCGTTCCGCGCCTTCGCCGCCCCAGGTAGAAGGCAGGCCTTGAGGATACTTCTTGTTGAATTGGCTGACCGCCTGGGTGGTCAGGGCGTTCAGCGCTGCCACGGCATTCTGCGGCAGGGTCGGTTGACCACTGAGTAGCGAGAGGAAATCAGCGAACCGGGTCGCCAACTGCTCTGCCACCTGCTCCGGCAGGCTCCCCGGAATCAGTGCCTGGCGCAACGTGTCCGCCAGTTCCGAACCGTGGTTGGGCCCACTGACCGACGTGACCGAGGCGACCTTGTGCGGTGCCACTGCTGCGGCGAAACGGCTGGCCAGCGCACCTTGGCTATGTCCGATCAGGTTGACCCTGGCGGCCCCGGTGCCCTGCAGGACCCGTTCAATCTGCAGCAGCAGTTGCTGGCCACGAACTTCGTTGTCATGGGCCGCCGACAGCTGCGGCACAAACACTTGTCCACCTGCCTCCCTCAGTGCTTGCTTGACATCATGAAAAAGCTCGAAACGGCCGATACGGTCAAACCCGAACAGGCCATGGACCAAAAGGATGGGGTAGCGGGTTGTCGCATTCCGTTGCATGTTCCTGCCTCTTTTGCAGATGCTTGTCAGTGGTTGGTGCGTGCCACTGTAAAACAGGCCTACGGGTTGGCGATGTCTGAAAAATCCTCGGAGTGAAAGGGAATCTGGACTAAAAATGGTGCGAATTTTCGTTTCTGCTTGAGGGGCTAGTCGGAACATTTGGCAATCTTTTGCCGCGTATCGACAGATTCGTCGCTGTCTGCCTACGTCAGACGGTGTGTTTGCCTAGGGGGTGCGGGGCTTTGGGCTGACTTCGCCGATTCGCTGGATGAGGTTCAATGGATTTCGTTCGACGCTGCCTTGATGGCAGCGTTCTATCCAAGGAATGGAGCTGCGAATGTCTATCTACGAAGTCACTAGCGAGTCTTGTGCAATGCCGCCGGCAAACATTGTCCCCTTGTCGGTTGCCACCGAAGGAGGCAGCCATCTGAGCTTGAAGGTGGACGGTGAAAATTTCGAATTCAGCTATCGACCGGCGTCTGCACCCGCTTCATCGCCGGCCTTGGACCTGTCCGCCCCGACGGTCGAGGTGTTGGAGGGTGGGATGCTTGATCCTTCTCTGAGCCATGCATTCGTCAGGATTGCGCCTTACCCGGACATGATGTGCGGCGACAAGCTGGTGCTGAGCTGGCGAGGGCTCGATGACGAAGGGTTGGCTTATAGCCATGAGGCCACCCGCTCGGTCAGTGAAGGCCAGGTGGGCGAGGAAATCGTCTTTGTCATAAAAGGTCTGCACATTGCGCCGCTGGAGCGCGGTTCGCTGGAGCTTTACTGGACGCTGCATAGCGTTGCACTGCCTCAGCCGGTGTCATCCCGTCGCCTGCAACTGGATGTGGGCGATCCAGAGCCTGAGCTGCTTGCACCGATCATTGAAGAAACAGTGGGCGGGACGCTCGATCCGTCCCGTGTTCCACAGGGTACAAGTGTCACTGTGCGCCCCTATGCCCGGATGGCGGCCGGTGACCGGATCAGCCTGTCCTGGCAAGGCGTCGAGGGAGCGCCGGCATTCAATGATGTGTTGACCGTGGAGCCGTTTGCCGTTGGTGAAGCGTTGTCTTTCTGGATAAACGCCGATTGCATCGCAGCCCATTCCACACAAGAGGTGAACGTCAGTTACCGGGTCGAATCAGCAGCGGCGCAGGTAAGGAAGTCTGCGAACTCGCGAATTCTGATCGCACCGTTGATTCGGGGGGATCTCGCGGCGCCGCAGGTGCTGGAAGCGCAAGACGGTGAGCTGGAAGCGGCAGATGCGGTAGACGGCGTTACCGTGGTGATCGGCGATGCCCAGGCCGAGGAGGGAGAGCTGGTGTACCTGAAATGCGATGGCGAGTATTTCAGTCATCGCGATGACCGGGACATCACTCGGGAGAACGCTGGGCAACCTTTGGTGTTCATCGTGCCGTACCGCTTCTGGCGCGAGCATCGGGAAACCGTGGTGCAGGTGTCGTATTCGGTGGAGCGACTGGATGATGCCAGTCAGGCTTCCGGCGTTGCCCGGGTCCGAGTGCGGGCGTAACTCTGGATTGAGCTGAGCGATGGTCCGACCTTTGCGGGTTACTGATTCAACCCGCAAAGGCTGTTCTGAGCGTCAGGCTTTCAGTCGTTTGGCTGCGTTCGACAGCAACTGCTCCGTCGCGCCGAACCCCAGGCAACCATCGGTGACGGATACGCCATAACGCAGGGCGGGGCTCAAAGGCTGGCAGCCCTCGAACAGATGGGACTCGATCATCATGCCGATCAAGGAGCGATCACCTTGCAGCCGTTGCTCGAGTACCTCGTTGAACACGTCGGGCTGGCGCAGTGGATCCTTGCCGCTGTTGGCGTGGCTGCAATCGACCATGATTCGGCTCGGAATCTTCAAGCGATTCAGGTCGGCATGTACCCGGGCGACGCTTTCGCGATCGTAGTTCGGGCCTTGATGACCACCGCGCAGTACCAGATGAGTGTCGGGGTTGCCCGGTGTCTGAATGATCGCCGGGTGCCCTTGGCTGTCGACGCCGAAGTGTCGATGTGGATGGGCTGCCGAACGCATGGCATCGACGGCTACGGTTACGCCACCGTCGGTACCGTTCTTGAAACCGACGGGCATGCTCAGGCCGCTGGCCATTTCCCGGTGAATCTGCGACTCGGTGGTGCGTGCGCCGATGGCAACCCAACTAAGCAGGTCGTCGAAGTAGCCGGCAGCCATTGGCTGCAGCAACTCGGTAGCGATAGGCAGTCCCAGACGGATCATTTCAAGCATCAATTCACGCGACAGGGTCAGGCCGGCGGCCATGTCATCGCTGCCGTCCAGGTGTGGGTCGTAGGCCAGACCTTTCCAGCCAACAGTGGTGCGTGGTTTTTCGACGTAGGCGCGCATCACCAGCAGCATTTCGTTGCTGACTTCATGGGCCAGGCGGGAAAGCTTTTCCGCGTATTCGAGTGCGGAGCGTGGATCGTGAATCGAGCAAGGGCCGACGACGACCAGCAGGCGATGGTCTTCGCCATTGAGAATCGCACGGACCGCCTGGCGGTGGGCTGCGACTTGCTGGGCGAGGGCATTGCTCAGGGGCAATTGCTGTTTGAGCTGCAACGAGCTGGGCAGACGCAGGGTCAGTGCTTCGTTGGCAGAGTTCAGGGTGGTCAGTGGCAGAGCAGAAACAGACGAGTTCATATTCGGAATTCCTGGGCTGGCGGCGGGTGCTTCCCGCTCACTCGGCCCTACTGGGGTGTTCGACAATTGGCCGGATTGGCTGCGTGTGTGTGCTTGCCACCTGTGGGTGACCGATCGGAGGCGGCAGGCTGTCCCGAGCGGAGGCTGCTAAATCGCCAGGCGGTAAAAGTGTCGTAACGGTAATAAGTGGCGTAGTTCATGTCGTGATTCCTCAAGTGTCTGGTGTGTTGCTGAAAAAGTTATGGGCCTGAAAAAACAAAACCCCCGGTCGGGAGGCCGACCGGGGGTTGAGAATTCTCTGGTAGGCGACCCGTTTTTATGGGCGCCGTGTGGGTATCAGGCGCGCCAGTGGCTAAACCAATACCCAAAATAAAAGCTCGCTGGAGCGCAAACGTCATTCGCCCGGGCAGCCGCAACCGAGCGCAGGGCGCTAGCGGAACGAAGCTGTGAGAGGGCGTTGAACATGGTCTGTCTCCGATGAATGCGCCGAGCTTACTAGAGGCCCATATGCCTGAGCAATCAGAAATTGCTATTGCTCATTCAAGGCGTTACCTATCGCTTGAGTGCCGCGGACGTTGTGACACACTGCGTGTTTTGCATCACTCTAGGGATGAATAATGTCGACGTTCACCATCGCTGCCGCCCAATCGTTTTCCGTTGCTGGTGATCTGGCGGCAAACATCACCCGTCATTTGCGTTTCATGGCCACGGCGGCGGAGCAGGGCGTCGAGCTGCTGGTGTTCCCGGAGTTGTCGTTGACAGGCTACGAAGGCCAGATGGCTGCAGACCTGGCAATCGATCCGCAGGATCCGGTGCTGCAACCCTTGCGCGATTGCGCTCGCGAGCTTGGGCTGAGCGCCGTCGTCGGCATGCCGATTCGCCAGAAGGGCAGTCCGCAGGTATTGATCGGCGCTCTGACGATAGGCAGAGACGGCTCTCTAGAGGTTTACAGCAAACAGCATTTGCACAGCGGCGAAGAGCTTTTCTATGCCCCAGGGACTGGTGGTTCGACCTTGCGCATAGGTCGCGACACCGTCGCGCTCGCGGTCTGCGCTGATTTTTCCCACTCCAGCCACGCGGCAGCGGCCGCCGGTGCTGGCGCCGACCCGTACGCAGCAGGCGTGCTGATTGGCGAAAAAGGCTATGGCGTGGATAGCGCAATACTGCAGGGCTATGCCCAAAGCCACTCAATGGCGGTGCTGATGGCCAATCACGCCGGGCTAACAGGTGGATGGCAGTCGGCGGGGCGCAGCGCGGTCTGGTCTGAAAACGGGGCGCTGGTCATCGCCGCGCCAGGCCCAGGTGAACTCCTGGTGATCGCTCGACGTGATGCTGGCGAATGGATCGGGCGGACAGTCCCTGTGACGGTGGGGCAATGACCTACCATTTGCGTCGCGCTGAGCCGGATGATCGGGAATTTGCCCGCGAACTGACGTGCCGGAACATGCTGCGCTATTACATTGAGCACGATTTGCTGTGGCAGGACGAAGCGTTCGATGTTGCCTGGGATGGGCGGGACAACTGGCTGATCATTCTTGATGAAGTTCTCTTGGGCTTTTTCAGCCTCAGTCGGGATCGTCGGGCGCTGTACATCCGCGAGCTGCAAATAACCGAGGCTTTTCGCAGGCAGGGCGCAGGATCCTGGGCGATTGATCAGGTAATCGCCATGGCCCGCACCGAAGGACTTCCGGCGCTGCGTCTGACAGTATTCAAAAATAATCCGGCACAAAGCCTGTATAAGAGAAAGGGCTTGATCAGGTGTGGCGAGGACGAGTGTTTCCTGAGGATGCAGCTCGATTTCGGTACACCTGTGCTCTGAAACCCACGGCCGGCAAGCCCTCGATGATGAATTGAAACTTTTTAAATGATGCTTGCCGCTAGGTCTGTCTGGCACTTTTTGCTAAGGTGTCCGGCATCCCAATAAGACCATATCGCGAGGTGTCTGCTTGATTAGGGTGCTAGTGGTCGATGACCATGATCTCGTTCGTACAGGCATTACACGTATGCTGGCCGATATTGATGGCTTGCAGGTGGTTGGACAGGCCGAGTCCGGGGAAGAATCCCTGATCAAGGCCCGTGAATTGAAACCCGATGTAGTCCTGATGGACGTCAAGATGCCCGGTATTGGTGGTCTCGAGGCCACGCGCAAGCTGCTGCGCAGTCATCCGGACATCAAGGTCGTCGCTGTCACTGTGTGCGAGGAAGATCCATTTCCTACGCGTCTGCTGCAGGCGGGCGCCGCCGGCTACCTGACCAAGGGCGCTGGATTGCCGGAGATGGTCCAGGCCATCCGGCTGGTGTTTGCCGGGCAGCGTTACATCAGTCCGCAGATTGCCCAGCAACTGGCGATCAAGTCGTTCCAGCCAACCAACGATTCACCTTTTGATGCCTTGTCCGAACGGGAAATCCAGATCGCGTTGATGATTGTCGGCTGCCAGAAGGTGCAGATCATCTCCGACAAACTCTGCCTGTCGCCGAAAACGGTGAACACCTATCGCTACCGGATCTTCGAAAAGCTGTCGATCAGCAGCGACGTTGAGCTGACGCTGTTGGCAGTACGCCACGGCATGGTCGATGCCAGCGCCTGATCATGACTGAAGCATTTGATCCCGGCGCCTTTCTGGCGACTGTCAGTGGGCGTCCCGGCGTCTATCGCATGTTCGACAGCGAGGCGCGCCTGCTGTACGTAGGCAAGGCCAAGAACCTGAAGAAGCGCCTTGCCAGCTATTTTCGCAAGACCGGGCTGGCGCCGAAAACCGCTGCTCTGGTCGGGCGTATCGCGCAGGTCGAAACCACCATCACCGCCAACGAAACCGAGGCGTTGCTGCTTGAGCAGACCCTGATCAAGGAATGGCGGCCGCCGTACAACATTCTGTTGCGCGATGATAAGTCCTACCCTTATGTGTTTCTGTCTGACGGCCAGTTCCCACGCCTGAGCATCCACCGTGGTGCGAAGAAGGCCAAGGGCAAGTATTTCGGCCCGTACCCGAGCGCCGGGGCCATTCGCGAAAGCCTCAGCCTGCTGCAAAAGACCTTTTTCGTCCGCCAGTGCGAAGACAGTTACTACAAGAATCGCACTCGCCCGTGCCTTCAATATCAGATCAAGCGTTGCAAGGCGCCTTGTGTCGGCCTTGTCGAACCAGATATCTACGCCGAGGATGTGCGCCATTCGGTGATGTTTCTCGAGGGGCGCAGTCATGCGCTGACCAATGAACTGTCAACGGCAATGGAAGAGGCGGCGATCAATCTTGAATTCGAGCGCGCCGCCGAGTTGCGTGACCAGATTGCCTTGCTGCGCCGGGTCCAGGATCAACAAAGCATGGAGGGTGGCACGGGCGACATCGATGTCATCGCAGCCTTCGTCAATCCAGGTGGCGCCTGTGTTCATCTGATCAGCGTGCGCGGCGGACGAGTGCTGGGCAGCAAGAACTTTTTTCCTCAGGTCGGTATCGAGGAGGAGGTTGCCGAAGTCATGGCGGCGTTCCTCGGTCAATATTTCATCAGCAGTCCGGAACGCGACCTGCCGAGCGAGTTGATCGTCAACGTGGTTCCTGAAGACGCCAGCGCCCTGATCGAAGCGATCCATGAGCTACGTGGTCGTGAACTGAGCATCAGTCACCGGGTGCGTGGCACCCGGGCTCGCTGGCAGCAGTTGGCAGTCACCAATGCCGAGCAGGCGCTGGGTGCACGCTTGGCCAATCGTCAACACACGGCTGCACGCTTCGATGCGCTGGCTGAAGTGCTGAATCTGGATGAGCCACCGCAGCGACTTGAGTGCTATGACATCAGTCACTCCAGTGGTGAGGCTACTGTCGCTTCCTGTGTCGTGTTCGGCCCGGAAGGCGCGATCAAATCCGACTATCGTCGTTACAACATTGAGGGCGTCACGGCGGGCGATGACTATGCGGCCATGCATCAGGCCTTGACTCGCCGCTTCAGCAAACTGAAGGACGGGGAGGGCAAGCTGCCGGACATTCTGCTGGTGGACGGCGGCAAAGGTCAGTTGTCGATGGCGCGTGACGTGCTCAATGAATTGGCGGTGCCGGATCTGATCCTGCTGGGTGTGGCCAAGGGCGCAACACGCAAGGCGGGTTTCGAAACTTTGTATCTTAATGATGCAGCGCATGAGTTCACCTTGCGCGGAGATTCGCCGGCACTGCACCTGATACAGCAGATTCGCGACGAAGCTCACCGCTTTGCGATTACCGGCCACCGTGCGCGGCGGGGCAAGACCCGCCGCACGTCAACGCTGGAAGGCGTTGCGGGCGTCGGGCCAACTCGCCGTCGGGACTTGTTGAAACATTTTGGTGGATTGCAGGAGCTGTCTCGTGCAAGCATCGAAGAGATCGCCAAAGCACCGGGGATCAGTAAAAAGCTCGCAGAGTCGATTTATGCAAACCTGCATAGCGAGTAGAATGCCAACTCACCTCGTAGCCAGTTGTGCCGATGAATATCCCTAATCTGATTACCGTTCTCCGCGTCCTGCTCATACCGATCTTCATTTTGTTGTTTTACCTGCCTTACCAGTGGAGCTATATGGCCTCCGCCTCGGTATTCGCTTTTGCCGCGGCAACTGACTGGTTGGATGGCTACCTGGCCCGCCGCCTGGAACAAAGCACGCCGTTCGGTGCGTTTCTCGATCCGGTTGCCGACAAGTTGATGGTGGCGGTAGCGCTGGTACTTCTGGTGCAGGAACACGGCAACTTGTGGCTGACACTTCCCGCTGCCGTGATCATTGGCCGTGAGATCGTCGTATCGGCCTTGCGCGAATGGATGGCCGAACTCGGCGCTCGCGCGCATGTAGCGGTGTCCAATCTCGGCAAGTGGAAAACCGCGGCACAAATGCTGGCGCTGGTGATCCTGCTGGCCAATCCGCGTGACTTCAGCTTCTGGGTCTTGTTGGGTTATGCCTTGCTGATGATCTCGGCGGGCCTGACATTGTGGTCGATGGTTCAATACCTGCGGGCCGCTTGGCCGCATCTGAAAACCGACGTTGAAAAGAAATAAAACTTTTTTGAATCAAAGGGTTGACGGGGCTTCTGAAATCTATAGAATGCGCCACACCAAGCGGGAATAGCTCAGTTGGTAGAGCACGACCTTGCCAAGGTCGGGGTCGCGAGTTCGAGTCTCGTTTCCCGCTCCAAGTTTGTACGCGGTTGTTGTTGTGCTACTAGACAGCGATCGTTTGAGGCCGAGTAGCAAAATGGTTATGCAGCGGATTGCAAATCCGCCTACGCCGGTTCGATTCCGACCTCGGCCTCCACTATAAACAAGCTCCGTAGATCCATGATTTACGGAGCTTTTTTATTTCCAGTGCGCTGCAAGATTTAGTCTTGAAATCAGCTACTGTGAACTTGCTTCACCGGGACGTGATGTATATATTTCCCGCTCTGCTTCACAAGGCTCAATATTGTCAGGTGTGCTGATCGACTGACATGAGCACTACACCGCGCTACCGCCCGAATGGCGAAACTGGTAGACGCATGGGACTTAAAATCCCCCGCTCGTAAGGGCGTGCCGGTTCGATTCCGGCTTCGGGCACCATCTAAAATCAAGGGTTTGCGGGCGAAAGCTGAGGCAAACCCTTGTTTGTTTCCGGTCCGCCATTTTGGACTTGATCAGCCATTTACCTTGCGGGCATGACCTTTTTGCCCTTGTGATTCAGCTGCTTCAACTCATTTGCCCTCAGGCCATGTCGAATCTCCTGCGCAGACTTCCGCGCCATGATTTGATCAAGATGGCATTTAGAGCGGGTTCGGCCAGCGCACGACGTTCTTCAGGCTGTGGGTTTGACACGGAAGGCCAAGTACACGGGCCCGAATGGGAAGGTACTGACTTCCAACTCGTCTAGAGGGGCGAGCGTACGGGTGCGGGTTCCGGCGTTGCTGTAGATCATGTGGCTGTTCGACACTGCAATGTTGATCTTTCCGGCGGCAGCCTGGATTAGTGTCGCCTTGAACCCCTCAATCACATCGTCACCAATCGTCAGCGTGACGTCTGTGTCGCTAATGACCAGGATCGACTTACCTGAATCCGCCATGGTCAGGGGCCTGCTGCCGGTGATCGAGACATTGGTGTGAACGTGGCCGCCGGCGTGGTAACTGACCATCCTCGGGTCGGCGAAGACGCGTGCGAAGGAGCCGACATAATTCACACTGGCGCGCATGTCATCGAATTGCTCGACCACATAGGTGCCGATGCTGCCCGAGACTTCGCCGTTGGGGTCCAGAACCCACTTTCGCCCTACCATCAGCCCGATCTGGGTGTTGGCGCGTACTCCCGCGCGCATTTCTTCGAGAAAAAGTTGACTGATCTGACCGCCACCGTTGCCCTGAACATAGGTAAATCGTGCAATGGAGTGGCTGTCTCCAGTCGGGCTGCCTTGGGTGGTATCGACTCGATAGTCGACAAAGTCTGCCGATACAGTGGTGGTCGTTGTGTTGGTGTTAGGCGCCCAGGTGAAATCCAAGGCTCTTCCGGTTTTCACCTGCTCCAGCGAGGTGGTGGTCTGTGTGGTAGTAGTCGAGCCTGACTGCTTCAAATCATCGTTCATGATGCTCATCCTTAAGTGAAGTGCGGTATGCCTGCTACTGAGCGGGGTTTTCATTCATCTGACAGGGGCAGGTGGAAGATTCGGACTGCGCCGGGGACTAAATGCGCAGGCTGTACCAAGCCAGGCAGACGGTCTCCAGTTCTTCTGTAAGACATGTCAATTCGTCGTGAGTGATCATTCCGGATATTTGTAGTGCCTGGTTAAAGCTGATCGAACTGCTCTTCAGCGCAAGAAGCTGAATTTCATCTCGGGCCTCGCTGAGATACCCGAAGTTTGAGCGGGCCATTGCCATGACGGTAATTGCTTCAGTGGGCATAGCCTATTCGATCAATCATTAAAAATGAGAGGTTGCCAGCTATTGTCGCTCTTTAGCCATCAACCAATTGGCAGGGTGTCAATAGCGTGACCCGATGCTTCGCGTCCAGGATGTTGCAATGCGTCTGCTGGAGCTACATTTCGACGATGTCGAGACCAGCATTGGTCATGCCCGTTGCGGACTCGACTGCTGAAGAGATTCTCCAGCAGGTGGATGGGAGGGGACTTAATCAGGTCGAGGTGATTACGTGAGCAAGGCCGCTTCACCCTCTTGAAAAATATTGTGCTGATTGGCAGGAAACAAAAAGCCCGGACGTATCCGGGCCTGTCAGAGGAATCACTCAGCGCGAATTTACTTCTTCCTGAGTCCGGGCAGACGCTCTTTCCCTACGCCGGCGAACCCAGCTGAAGAAAGCGTGAACCGGGTGTAAAAACGCTGCAAGCACGCACAGCAGCATGATGATGAAAATGGCGATCAGCGGGAGGCTTTCGTGCGAGAACATGGTGGGGTACTCCTGTAAGCACTATGTTGGAACCCGCAGGCTAGACGCATTGAGCCATGCTTGCGATGAACGTATGTTCATCCTCGGGCGCTTGAACTGTGCTAAGGAAGGACTCGCCAAAATGATCGATTCTGGAGGTGCGCAAGCAGTCGTCGCGCAATCATCCATCGATCTTTTTTCAATGCAGTAAGGTTTCGTAACGCGGTAAGCCGGCGACGTTCGGCGCCGGCCTTGGTTAAGGCCAACGCCGTGCGTGGAATGATTAAGCAGGTGTCTTGTCAGCCGCGCTTGGGCAGTTTCCAGTTCGGGCGGATGAAGTGGCAGGTGTAGCCATTTGGTATCCGCTCAAGGTAGTCCTGATGCTCCGGTTCCGCTTCCCAGAACGGTCCGGCAGGTTCGATTTCGGTGACCACTCGGCCCGGCCAAAGACCAGAAGCGTCGACGTCGGCGGCAGTGTCCTCGGCGATGTCGCGTTGCTCGTCGCTGAGGTAATAAATCGCCGAACGATAGCTGGGACCGAGATCGTTGCCTTGGCGGTTAGGCGTGCTGGGGTCGTGGATCTGGAAGAAGAACTCGAGGATCTGCCGGTAGCTGATCACGGCCGGGTCGAAGATGATTTCGATGGCCTCGGCGTGGTTGCCGTGGTTGCGGTAGGTGGCATTCGGCACCTCGCCGCCGGTGTAACCGACGCGGGTTTTCAGCACGCCAGGATAACGCCGCAGCAGGTCCTGCATGCCCCAGAAGCAGCCGCCGGCGAGAATCGCGGTTTCGGTTTGTCCGGTCATGATCTTTTTTGCCTCTCGGTGACTGTAGATACGGTTCTGGTTATGCGGGCGTGTTAGCTATTTGCAAGCCTGATTAAGGGTTACGGGCTGCTTGATCCGGTGTTTTCAACAAAAAGCCCTGACGATAAGGCCAGGGCATTGATGGGTTCGAGCTGAATTCGGGCGGTTCTCATCGAGTGATGTACTGAAAACACCACATCAAGCGGTTATACAAACGCTTGCCCGAAAAAGCCCCGTGGCAGGCGCTGCGGCCCGGCCAGCGCGGTCAGTCGTTCGATCCACTCCGTACGCCAGTTCGACGCGCCGTGGTCAGCCTTGGTGTGGCGCGCTGCGCGCCGTGCCGCATTGCGCTGGGTTTTGCGCGCTTCCTTGTAGGCATCGGTGTTGCGGCAGCTGCGGCATTTGACGCGATTGAGTTCCAGGCTCGAGGCAAGGTTGTTGCCCTTGTGACCACAAGCCAGATGTCCGTCTGTTTTGAAATGGATAACCATGAACAGTCTCCTGGGTGACGTGTACAGGTTATGACCCCTCTCGGCAGCAGGCGTTCGCTGTATCGGCCAAGCGGTAGGCCAGGAGACTGTCGTTTATCGCTGTGCAATCATCTGAAGCGAGGCAACGGCCGTTCGACGGGTTCTAGCGAAGACAGAGTGCGGCGGATCAGCGGCGTGTCTTTTTCGATGTCGTTAAGGCGATCACGGATGCGCAGGGCGGTCGGGTGCCCGCCTTGATGATCGACCCAGTCGGCGATTTCCTTGCAGGCCGCGGCAAGGCGCGCCTGACGGGAGTCGAGCAGGGTGAGGAGGGTGGTGATGGACTCTTTTTCGGACATGGAACACCTCCGTTCAGACAAACCGTTGAGAGGCAGCAAAAAGCTCGCGGGTTGCGAGCTGTCTGCCGTTGGGGCGCTGGTCCGTCAGCTGCCTTGAGTATAGACCCCGCCTGTCAATTGCATCAGCCGGCTGTTTGGCGTGCCAGCATTGGCGAGCTGGCCGCATTGAGCCGTCGGCATTCGTGTCGGGCCTCTTCCTCAAGGTCGTAGCCATCACCGATGAAGCCGCCGGTGCGGGTATCGTTGATCCGAAACCAGCTGCTGGCCTCGGCGGGTTCATGCTGGCTTTCCCCGGCGCGCCGGCCGTGAATGATGATCTTGTTGCAGCGCTTCACGACAAATATGTCTTCCATGGCGTCACCACAGCAAATGGGTGTCAGATCAACTATAGAAGCCGTGGCTGATCGTGCAAAAAATAGACAGTCAGTTCGTCGGTTGCAGCCGCCATCCCTCGCGGTTCCCATCCAGGCGATGCGTCGGTTTCAAGGCTTGCAGAAAGTCAGGATCGTGGGAAACCGCGACAATTGCACCGGGAAACGTCTGCAATGCCTGTTCGAAAGCTTGCACCGACGCCAGATCCAGATGATTGCTCGGCTCGTCGAGCAACAACAGTTGCGCGGGCGTCTTGCCCCACAATGCCACCGCCAGTGCGGCTTTCAGGCGTTCGCCACCGCTCAGTGAAACGCTCGGTCGGGTCACCCGTTGCGCGTCCAGTTGCAGATGAGCCAAATGCCCGCGCAATGCACTTTCACTCAACGGACTCTGCAGCGCGAGCAGTTGCTCGATGACGCTGAGACCGTCGTCCAGCAACTTCAGATGCTGGTCCAGATAAGCCACGGGAACATGGGTGATGCATTCGCCGCTGGCGGGATGCAGTTGGCCCGCGAGCAACCTGAGCAACGTCGATTTGCCGCAGCCGTTCGGACCATTGACGGCGACGCGCACAGGACCACTCAGCGTGAGATTGAACGGTTGCGTCGGTAGCCATGGCACACACGCATCAATCAGCGTACAGACCCTACGCGCGGCAGGCACTGAACTGCCGGGCAGGTTCATCAGCACCACATCGTCCGGGAGCACGTTGGCGTAGGCATCACGCACCTGCGCGTCGAGCTCCGATTTGCGCTGCTGATGACCATGTCGCACCTGGCCCATGATCTGCCTCGCGGCACCTTTGAGGCCTGCGCGCTCGAAACCCGAGACATTGGCGGTTCTGGCATTGCGCAGTGAGCGGGCAGCATGGCGCTGGATGGTGTCGTGTTCGTTTTGCAAGCGCTGCTGCTCGCGCCGGCGCTCGGTTCTGCTTTGATCCAGCGTCGCTTGCGCCGCCGCCTGATGGATCTGTCGTTGCTGCTGGTAAGTGGAAAAATTGCCGCCGTACACCGTGGCACCCCGCGGCGTCAGCTCGACGATACGCTGCATGCGCTCAAGCAATTGGCGGTCGTGGCTGATGACGATCAATCCGCCGCGCCAATGCTCCAGCCTGTTCATCAGCCAGTCGCGGCCGGGGCCGTCGAGATGGTTGGTCGGCTCATCCAGCACCAACAGGCGCGGCGGATTCAGAAATGCCCCGATCAACGCCAATCGCGCTTGCTGGCCGCCGCTCAGCGGTTGGGTCAAATCCGTGGGGGCGACGTCCGGCAGACCGGCGTCATCCAGCCATTGGCGCAGGCGTTCGGGCAGATCCCAGCGTTCGCCGAGGATGTCGAAATCTTCCGGCGACGCCTCGCCGCACTGCAACCGTTGCAATGCACGAAGGGCGGCAGCGGTGCCCGTGGCGTCGGCCACGGTCTGTCCCGCGTCGGCGGTGAATGTTTGCGCCACATAGGTCAGGGGAACCGAGCAAGTCACGCTGCCGGCAGTCGGTTGCAAGTGTCCGGCAATCAGCTTGGCCAGCACGCTTTTACCGACGCCGTTGCGCCCGACGATTGCGGTGTGGGTGTGATCGAATTGCAGATTCAGGTCGTTGAAAATCGTCTCGCCATTAGCGAACTGAAAAGTCGTTTGATTCAGGGAGACGAGGGCAGGCGTACGCGAGACGTGAGTCATCGGCACCTCCGAAAAATGTCGTGAACACTGACAGGCGCTATTCAGCGCTTATCGCGATTACATTTTCAGAAGGCTTGATTGTTCACTTTCTGCGGTCGTCCTGAAGGGGGAAAGGTGGCTAGCCTAGACCACCCATCCAGCGCAGATCAAGGCGCATCCATCATTTGCTCAAGAAACATCGCCAGCGCCACTTCCTCGGAGCGCAAGCCCTTGCGCACCCTCGGGCGTGGCAGTTCGGCCAGCGCACCGAGCAGGAAACGCTCGACCACGGCCGGATGGATGTAGCACTTGCGGCACACCGCGGGGGTATTGCCCAATTGTTTGGAGACGCTCTTCACCATCTCCACCACATGCCGTTTCGCCTCGGCTTCGGACTCCCATTGCAGTTCGCGCAATACCGCCAGGGCCAGCGCACTGCCGGCCCAGGTTCGGTAATCCTTGGCAGTGAAGTCAGCGCCTGTGAGGGTTTTCAGATAGGTGTTGACGTCGTGCGAGCTGACGGAGTGTCGCTCGCCGTTTTCGTCCAGGTACTGGAACAGATTCTGTCCGGGGATTTCCAGGCAACGCTTGATGATGCGCGCCAGGCGCCGGTCTTTCACGGTGATCTGGTGGTCGATGCCGCTTTTGCCGCGAAACTGGAACAGAATCGCGCTGCCGTTGACCTCGACATGCCGGCTGCGCAGGGTAGTCAGGCCATAGGAGCGGTTGTCCCGTGCGTACTGGGTGTTGCCGACGCGGATCAGCGTGGCGTCGAGCAGCGTGATGACAGTGGCCATCACCTTGTCGCGACTGAAGCCGGGAGCATCCAGCAGCGTTTCAAGCTGTTTGCGCAGTTTTGGCAGCGCCAGGCCGAATTCACGCAAACGCGAGTACTTGTCTGCATCGCGCACCTCGCGCCAGCGTGGGTGATAGCGATACTGCTTGCGGCCACGGGCATCGCGGCCAGTAGCCTGCAAATGGCCACGCGGATCGGCGCAGATCCACACGTCGGTGTAGGCCGGCGGCACCGCCAGCGAATTGATCCGTTTGATCTCGTCGGGGTCGCTGATGCGCTGTCCGGCCGGATCGAAATAGGCGAACTTGCCGCGCAGTTTTTTGCGGGTCAGGCCGGGTTGGGTATCGTCGACGTAATGCAGGTCGGGTGGGAGCACGTCGGCTGGCGCGGTGTCGGGCATGGCAGTGTCCTTGGCGAATCGCTCTGTTACAGCGATTGACCGCGCGCCATGGCCGTCGTGCCAACGAATTCAGGCCAGTACGGCGACGGCCTTGATCTGCGCCCACAAATGCTGGCCCGGGTGTATGCCGAGCTGATCCCGGGAAAACCGCGTGATCCGCGCCAGCAGCGGTGTGCCGCCGGCATCGAGACGAATCAGCACATGCGCGGCATTGTCCGCCGCCAGCTCGCTGACCACGGTCACCGGCAAGCGATTGAGGATGCTGCTGGCCTCGCTGTTGTGCAGGGCCAGACTGATGTCCCGCGCATGCACCTTGCAGCGCAGGGCTTGGCCGACTGCCATTGGCGCGTGAGTCACGCGGATGTTCATGGCGGTGGCCGGCAATTGCAGGCTGAGCAACTGGTACTCGGCATCGTAGGCGCTGACCTGGCCTTCGATGATCACCCCGGCGTCATCGCCCATCGCCATTGGCAGATCCAGCCGGGCGAGGGTTTCGCCAATCGGGCCGCTGGCCAGGGCCTTGCCGTCGCTGAGCAACACCAGATGATCGGCCAGGCGAGCCACTTCATCTTGCGCGTGGCTGACGTAGAGCACTGGAATCTCCAGCTCATCGTGCAGACGTTGCAGGTACGGCAGGATTTCGTTTTTGCGCTGGCTGTCGAGGGCGGCCAGCGGCTCATCCATCAGCAACAGTTTCGGGCTGGTCAACAGTGCGCGGGCGATGCCGACACGCTGGCGTTCGCCGCCGGACAGGTGCTGCGGATGGCGCTCCAGCAAATGGCCGATGCCCAGCAGTTCGGTGGCCTGCGCCATGTCGACCCGACGCTGGGCCTTGGCGATGCGTTTGAGGCCGAACTGCAGGTTGGCCAGTACCGACAGGTGCGGAAACAGACTCGCTTCCTGAAACACATAACCGATTGAACGTTTGTGCGGCGGGACAAAAATTCGTCGCTCGCTGTCCTGCCAGACTTCGTCGTTGACCTTGATAAAACCCTGTTCGGCCCGCTCAAGACCGGCGATACAACGCAGGCAGGTGGTCTTGCCTGAGCCGGAATGACCGTAGAGTGCGGTCACGCCGCGTCCCGGCAAATGCAGATCGACATCCAGGCTGAAACCCGAATAAGCGATTTTCAGACGTGCATCAATCATTGATCAGCTCCAGCCCGCGCGGGTCTTGCGGCTGGAGTAGAGCGCCAGCAACACCAGAAACGAAAACACCAGCATCGCCCCGGCCAGCCAATGGGCCTGGGCATATTCCATGGCCTCGACATGGTCGTAGATTTGCACCGAGACCACTCGGGTCTTGTCGGGAATGTTGCCGCCGATCATCAGCACGACGCCGAATTCACCGACGGTGTGCGCGAAGCCGAGGATCGCCGCGGTCACGAAACCGGGGCGGGCCAGAGGCAGGATCACGCTGAAAAAAGTGTCCCATGGATTGGCGCGCAACGTTGCGGCCACTTCCAGTGGGCGGGTGCCGATCGCCGAGAACGCGTTTTGCAACGGTTGCACCACGAACGGCATGGAATAGATCACCGAACCGATCACCAGCCCGGTGAAGCTGAAAGTCAGGGTGCCCAGGCCCAGCCACTGAGTGAAATGGCCGAGAAAGCCGTTGGGACCCATCGCCAGCAGCAGATAGAAGCCGATCACGGTCGGCGGCAGTACGAGGGGCAGGGCGACGATTGCGCCGATGGGGCCGCGCAGCCAGGAACGGCTGCGCGACAACCACAGGGCAATCGGAGTGCCGACGACCAGCAGGATAGCGGTGGTCAGGGCCGCCAGTTTCAGGGTCAGCCATATCGCCGCGAAGTCGGCACTCGTCAGCGACATTTAGAGCTGGTAACCGTAGGACTTGATCACCGCAGCGGCTTTCGGGCCTTTGAGGTATTCAACCAAGGCTTTGGCGGCGGCGCTGTCCTTGCCTTTGTTCAGAATCACCGCATCCTGTTTGATCGGGTCGTGCATGCTCGCTGGAACGATCCATGCCGAACCGCTGGTGACCTTGCCGTCCTTGTAGATCTGCGACAGCGCCACGAAGCCCAGTTCAGCGTTGCCGGTGGACACGAACTGATAGGCCTGAGTGATGTTCTGGCCTTCGACGATCTTGGCTTTGGTCGCTTCAGTCAGCTTGAGTTTTTCCAGCACCTGAGTGGCGGCCAGGCCATATGGCGCGGCTTTCGGATTGGCGATGGACAGGTGCTGGTACTCGTTTTTCTTCAGGACTTCACCCTTCGAATCGACGTAACCTTCTTTCGCCGACCACAGTGCCAGGGTGCCGATGGCGTAGGTGAAGCGCGAGCCTTTGACGGTGTCGCCTTCGGTTTCCAGTTTTGCCGGAGTGGTGTCGTCAGCCGAGAGGAACACTTCGAACGGTGCGCCGTTCTTGATCTGGGTATAGAACTGACCGGTGGCACCGTAGGCGGCGACCAGTTTGTGCCCGGTGTCCTTTTCGAAATCGGCAGCAATTGCCTGGATCGGTGCGGTGAAGTTAGCGGCGACTGCCACCTGCACTTCATCAGCCTGAGCGGCGCCGAAAGCGAATACCGCCAGCAGGGAAGCCAGGCAGGTTGGGGCAAAACGTGAGGCACGAATGGTCATGTAACAGCTCCGTTATGGGCGAGTGCAGAGGGCAGTTATTGTTGTGGGTGGACTGCACCGATGCGAGGGGGTGAAACGCTATATAGCGAAATATATAGCGAAATGCCGCTAAACAGGAAGTGCTGTTGTATACAGGATGAAGCTGTGCCGCGCCTCACCCTGGATCGGATCAGCGACGGACCAATTTTTCCAGCGCGCCTTGCGCCAGTTCCTGGGTCAGTTCGGCGCTGCTCAGCTCCTTGCCCAGCGGGAATGCCTGACCGGCCCAGAGGTTACTGAATTGCGCTTCACTTTTGGCGCGCAATGGCATCAGCGCCCCGCCAGCCAGCGGGAACGCCGGGGCGATGGGCGACATCGGCCCGATTTCGCGCATCACCCGATTGAGAATGCCGCGAGCCGGACGGCCGGTGAACAGGTTGGTCATCGCGGTTTCGCTCTCCTTGGCGGTACGCAGCGCCTGGTGATGCGAGGCACTGACTTTCGCTTCCGGGGTGAACAGATACGCGGTGCCGACCTGTACCGCTGACGCGCCGAGCAGCAACGCCGCGGCCACACCGCGCGCATCGGCGATGGCCCCGGCAGCGATCACCGGCACCTTCACCGCATCAACGATCTGCGGAACCAGAGCAAAGGTGCCGACCTGGCTGCTCAGGTCATCGCTGAGAAACATCCCGCGATGCCCGCCAGCCTCGTAACCCATGGCGATGATCGCGTCGCAACCGTTTTGCTCAAGCCACACCGCTTCATCGACAGTGGTGGCGGACGAAAGGATTTTCGCACCCGTGGCCTTGACCCGATCCAGCAAGGATTTCTCCGGCAGACCAAAGTGAAAACTCACCACTTCCGGGCGAAACTCGTCCAGCACTTCGCACGCTGCCGCATCGAATGGCGCCCGGTTGGAAACCGGTGTCGGTGCGTCGAAATCGACACCCAGTTCGCGGTAGTACGGCTCCAGCAGATTTTTCCAGTCTTGCGCGAGCTGTTCATTGGCGGCCGGTGGCTGGTGGCAGAAGAAATTGACGTTGAACGGCTTGCGAGTGTGCTCGCGAATGGTCTTCAGCTCTTCGCGCAACTGCTCGATGCTCAGCATCGCGGCTGGCATCGAACCCAAGCCGCCGGCGTTGCACACGGCGATCACCATGGACGAGTTCGTGGCACCGGCCATCGGGGCCTGGATGATCGGCAGCTCGATGCCGAGCAGGTCAAGGATGCGGGTGTCAGGCCATTGGCTCATGGAAGCGGTTCTCCGAACGATGAAGCGGGGCAGGGACGGCAGAACCGGTTTTTTAACAGCTAAGCCGGCCCCAGGGCCAGTCCGATTTTTTCGCACACGGACAGTCGCGCGCCGTCAGCGTCGATGAAAACCACCGCCACCGCCACCGCCACCGCCGCCTCCAAATGACCGGTTCATGACTTGCGAGGAATTGTGAAAGTTGTTGGTTCGCTGGTTGCCGAAGTTACGTGCGGCCGACTCGCGATTGAGGTTTTGCAACTGGGCATTGTTGTTGACCGGTGCCGTGCGAGTCGGGCTGCCCTTGACCATCGATTGCCAACCGTTGTCGGTTTTCTTGTAGACGTTGCCGTCGTGCCCGGCATAGACGTTGTCGCCCACTCGGGCGGCGCCGCCGTTTCGTCCTTTCACGCCGCCATATTGTGTGGTCTTGTCGGTGTTGGGGTTGTACACCGCGCCACGATTGGCGGTGACCTGGGTGCCATTGCGAGCATTGCCTGCGGTCACTTTCCCACCGGCGATGGCGCCACCGTTCGGCCCGACCACCTCACCACTGCGCCCGGCCGCGTAATTGCCGTTGTAGACATTGTGTACGGCACCGCGCTGGCCTGCGGCCGCAATGCCGGTGCGCGAGTTGTAGGAGGAGCCGACCTGGCCGGCCCAGCGATTGCCGGTCCAGGCGTTGTACCCGGCGCCATAACGACTGACGGTCGCGCGGTCGCCCCATTGCCGATAGATATTGCCGGTGGTGCCGGCCCAGCCACCGGGCCCCCAGGCCACGGCGCCCCCGCGATAGCCGTAAGCGGCGCCGCCCCAGGCCAGCGGCGCGGGGTACAGGCGCGGTCCCCAGGCGTAACCCCAGCCGTAATTGCCCCACCATGGATAAGCGCCCCAGCCCCAACCCATCGCCACGGTGTTGCCGCCCCAGCTCCAGCCGAAGCCGAAACCGAAGGTCCAGCCAGTCCACGGCGTGTAGCGCATGGCGACGCCGAAACCGTAGGTCACCGGCGGCCCGTACCAGACGCTGCCGACCCACGGCGTGTACGGATAACCGGTGCCGTAGACCACCACACCCGTGGCCGGATCCAGATTCGATCCTTGATAGCCGGGTGTGTAGCCCACCACCACGGTATCGCCGCTGGATTCATAGACTTTGACGTAGGTGAGGTAATGCATCGGTGAACTCGGCGGGATCGAATAGATCACCGCCGGTACGGAGCTGGCCACGGCCCAAGGCCCGTTAACCGAGGTGGCGCTGAACCAGATACCGTTTTCCACCGCATACCAACTGTCGCTGTCGACCCGAATGATCGGCGTCGCGCTGTTGACCACGTATTGCAGCGGCGTGCTGTTGATCGCCTTCAACTGCGGCTCGCCATCGAACTGCGGCGCGGTCATTTTCACTGCGCTTTTCTTGATCGCCGAGGTTTGCGGAATGGTTGCAGCGATCGCGGCTTCCCTGGCCTGTGGCGTTCCGGCGACCGACGCCTTGACGTTCTCTTTCGGGCTGTCATCCGGGATATTGGCGAAGTCTGCCGGCAGTTTGTCAGCCGGGGTGAAGGTCCACGGGCCTTGCATGTCAGCGGCGCGGAACCAGCGGCCGGAGATCAGCACGTAACTGTTCTGGTCGCCGATTTCCTTGAAGATATGCCCGGTGGTATTGCTCACATACAGCAGACGGGTGCCCTGTATCGGCAGCCACTGCGGCGCGCCGTCGGTGACGATCAGTTCAGTGGGCGTGGTGGCGATGAAGATTTTCGGTTGCGGTGATTTGGCCAGACTCGGAACCTTGTCTTTCGGATCGCTCTGGCCGGTCAGCAGATCGACCTGACGACTCTGGATCGCCGCCTGTTTGGCTTTCTCCAGATCAGCCGGCGGCGTGGCCAGCCGGGTGTATTCGCCGTTCAGGCTGCCAGCGACCATCCAGCCATCGAACACGTGCAGGTAGTGTTTGCCCTCGGCGTCCTTGAGCAATAGCGGGCGGGTGTTGATCACCCGTTGCAGCCCGGTGCCCTCGACCGCCCGGTACACGGCGTCGCCATCGATGTAGACGAGCAGGGCAGGGACGTCGGAACTGATGATCGCGGGCGGGGTATTTTCCAGTGGCGCGCTGTCGGCTTTCTGCTCTGCCGACAGCACCCCGACCGCGGCTTCGAGTTGATCGAGGGATATGGTTTTCTTGCGGCTTTCGGCATCTTTTTGCAGGGCTCCAAGCCAGACGTCGGCCTGACTGGCATCGGCGGGGAAGTCGGCCTTGATGATCTTGTATTGATCCAGCGCGACCCAGCGCGTGGCCTTGTCGACCAGCGTGTGCGCGCTGAACTGGACAATGCCGAAAGTGGGTTTGCCATCGGCTCCGGTGGCTTCGACGGCAGCGCGGGCATTGAGGGTGTAGCCATCCCAACTGTCGAGTTGCGGCTGATACACGGTGAGTCTGGCTTTGCCGCTGGTAATCACTTGCGGCCATGTCGGCGCGCTGCCCGCAGTGTCTTTCGTCGCAGGGGGGGAGGCTGCCCAAGTGTTGCCAATGATCAGCAGGCACAGCATCAGCATCGCTAGCAATGAGCGCGGGTAAGGCATTGTCAGCTCCATCGACAGGGGCCGCTTTCAGCAGGGATGACAGCGAAAGCACGACCGTCGAAAAAGCATAGCCGCCCGCTTCACAATTACTTGGCGGATTTGCGAATTGGCGCAAAGTCGGGTGGGGCAATGTGTTGCTTTGTGTTATTTCAGGGCACGAGGAATTGAATTCATTGATTGAGAGGCAGCCATGTTCAACGGCATTTTGATCGACAAAGACGACAGCGGTTACCGCGCCAGCCTGCAACAGATCAGCGAAGCACAGTTGCCCGAAGGCGACGTGACGGTGAAGGTTGCGTACAGCACGCTGAACTTCAAGGACGGTCTGGCGATTACCGGCAGCAGTCCGGTGGTGCGCAAGTTTCCGATGGTGCCGGGGATCGATCTGGCGGGCACGGTGGAAGTCAGTTCGCATCCCGACTACCAGGCCGGTGATCAGGTGCTGCTCAATGGCTGGGGGGTGGGCGAAAGTCACTGGGGCGGGCTGGCGCAGAAGGCGCGGCTCAATGGCGACTGGCTGATTCCGTTGCCCAAAGCCTTTACCGCCGCGCAAGCCATGGCCATCGGTACCGCCGGCTACACGGCGATGCTGTGCATTCTGGCGCTGGAGCGTAACGGCGTGACCCCGGATCAGGGCGAAGTGCTGGTGACCGGCGCCAATGGCGGGGTGGGCAGTTTCGCCATCGCCTTGCTCAGCAAGCTCGGTTATCGCGTGGTGGCGTCCACGGGCCGGGTGTCCGAGCATGAGTACCTGAAACAACTGGGCGCCAGCGAGATCATCGACCGCGCAACCTTGTCGGAGCCGGGCAGACCGCTGGCCAAGGAACGTTGGGCCGGGGTGATCGATTCGGTCGGTAGTCACACCTTGGCCAATGCTTGCGCCAGTACCCGCGCCGAGGGCACCGTCGCTGCCTGCGGTCTGGCTCAAGGCATGGATTTTCCGGCTTCGGTGGCGCCGTTCATTTTGCGCGGCGTGACGCTGGCGGGGATCAACAGCGTAACTCAGCCCAAAGCGCGGCGGATCGAGGCCTGGGCGCGTCTGGCCAAGGATCTGGACTTCGCCCTGTTGCCAGTGATCAGTCACGAAATCGCCCTGAGCGAGGCCATCGACGCGGCGCCCAAGTTGCTCGCCGGACAGCTGCGCGGCAGGGTTGTGGTCGACGTCAATCGCTGACAAAGTAGGCGTCATTGCGGCCCGTGTGGCCGCATTTCTATTCAGGGAGCGGCAATTTCGATGGATTTGAAACGACAGCAAATCGACGCCTTCACCGTTGCCGGCCTGCGCGTGCGTACCACCAACGCCACAGAGCACCAACCCGAGACGGCGAAGATCGGCCCGATGTGGGGCCGGTTTTTCGGCGAGGAGTTGGCCGAAACCATCCCGGGCAAGTCAGCCAACTCAGCCATTTATGGCGTGTATTCGGCTTACGAGTCGGATGCCTCGGGCGAGTTCGATGTCACTGCCGGCGTCGCCGTGAATGCCCCGACCAAAGACTTCGAGTCGGTCCTGATCGAGGCGGGCGAGTATCTGGTATTCGAAGCGCAGGGGCCGTTGCCTGACGCGGTCATCTCGACCTGGGGAAAGATCTGGAAGTTCTTTGAGGAGAATCCGCAGATCCAGCGCCGTTACGCTACCGACTTCGAGGCCTATACCGGCCCCGAGTCCGTGTCGGTCTGCATCGGCGTGCGCTAAGGCTGCGTTTCGCGCTCCAGCAGTTGGCGCTTGCGCTCTACGCCCCAGCGATACCCCGAGAGATTGCCATCGCTGCGCACCACGCGATGGCAGGGGATTGCTACGGCCAGACGGTTGGCGCCACACGCCTGCGCCACGGCGCGCATCGAGGTCGGCGCACCAATGCGTTGAGCGATCTCGGCGTAACTGGCGGTGCGGCCCGCCGGGATTTCCCGCAGTGCCTGCCACACCCGTTCCTGAAACGCCGTACCGCGTACGTCCAGTGGCAAGTCGAGGCCCAGCGCTGGCGCTTCGATGAAACCCACCACTTTGGCGATCAACTGTTCGAACCCGGCATCGGCGCCAATCAGGTTGGCCTGACGAAACTGATCCTGCAGGTCGCAGACCAGTTGATGTGGATCATCGCCCAAGAGAATCGCGCACACGCCGCGTTCGCTTTGCGCCACCAGAATCGCCCCGAGCGAGCATTGGCCGACGGCAAAATGAATGTCGTTGTTGCGCCCGGCAGCGCGATAGTCTCCGGGCTTCATGCCCAGTACCTTGTCGGCAGACTCATAAAAGCGGCTGTTGGAATTGAAACCAGCGTCGTACAGCGCATCCGTCACTGAGCCGCCGTCTGCGAGCCGTTCACGCACCCGGCGCGAACGATGCGCCGCTGCGTAGCCTTTGGGCGTCAGGCCGGTAGCAGCCTTGAACACGCGATGAAAATGGAACGGGCTGAGGCCGGCGACTTCGGCGAGTTCATTGAGCGCGGGCACAGTTTCACTCGACTCGATCTGCCGACAGGCCATCGCCACGGTCGCGGCGTGCTGGCTGGCGACGTCAGTCTGATCCTTGCTGGTGCGCTTGCTCGGGCGGTAACCCGCCGCCTCGGCGGCTTCGGCGTTGTCGAAGAATTCGACATTCTGCGGCTTGGGCAACCGCGACAGGCTGCTCGGGCGGCAATAAATGCCGGTGGTCTTCACCGCGTAGACAAACTGCCCGTCAGCCCGAGGATCCCGCGCAACGACGGCAGCCCAGCGTGGATCGGTTTCAACGTTGATGATTGGCGACAGCTTTTTCATGGCGAGTAGTCCGTTGACCTGTTTGATTCAGGTTAACCAGCGGCGATGTTCGTAACACTCCGGGCCTTGCGGTCAAACTTTTCAGGATCATCCGGCAACACGGAAGGTCAGGTTGATCCGCCGTTCGCCCAGACGCGGATGCTGGCCGGGCTTGATCGGCAGCACCCCGTGAAAACGCAGGCGATCGACGCCGCCCCAGATCACCATGTCGCCGTGCAGCAGAGGAATGCGCTGGCTCTTGTCGCTGCGGGCAAAACCACCGAACAGGAACATGGCCGGCAAGCCCAGGGACAGTGAGACGATCGGCGCGGCGTAGGCATTTTCGTCTTTGTCCTGATGCAAAGACATCTTGGCCCCGGGGATATATTGGTTGATCAGGCAGGAATCTGCGCGGAAGTCGGCAAATCCTGCACGCTGCGCCGCTGTCTGTGCCAGCTCGGACAGCACTTGAGGCATCGCAGGCCAGGGCTTGCCGGTCAACGGGTCCACTGCGCTGTAGCGATAACCGCTGCGGTCGGTGATCCAGCCCAGTGCGCCGCAACTGCTGGTGCCCACCGACATGCTGAAACCGCCCGGCGTCATCATGTGACGCAACGGCGCTGCGGCGAGAACGGCATCCAGCGCCGGCAGCAGCTGATCGAGCACCGGCAGGGCGAAGCCGCGCAACACCCACGATTGCTCGCCGATCTGTTCGGTACGGGGTTGCTGCTCGGGTTCGTGGTCGGCGAACAGGTCGAAAGTGGTCGGTTGCATGCTGCTCAGGACGCGTCGTGGAAGATGATGCCTAGGGTATGCCGATTTCCACTGTGCAGGCGACTGACGCCGTGACGCATGGTCACCCGGTAGTCGCCGCGTGTGCCTCTGACCGGGCGCTGGTTCACTGCAAAAAGCACTGCATCACCCTTGTGCAGATCCACGACGTGTGGACGCGACTGCATGCGCGGGCGTTGCTCGGTCATGACGAACTCGCCGCCGGTAAAGTCTTGCCCCGGCGCTGACAGTAGAATCGCCACCTGCAGAGGGAAAACCAGTTCTCCATACAGATCCTGATGCAGGCAGTTGTAGTCCTGCGGGCCGTATTGCAACAGCAGTGGCGTCGGTCGCAACTGGCCGGCGGCGTGGCATTGCTGCAAAAGCTCGGCATGGGTTGCGGGAAATCGGACGGGCAAATTCATGCGTTCGTACCAGCGATTAGCCAACGGCATCAGGCGCGGGTATAGCGCGTTGCGCAGACGCTCGAGGGTGGTCGGAAGGGGGTATCGAAAGTATTTGTACTCCCCGCGACCGAAACCGTGGCGGGCCATGATGACCTGCGAGCGAAACGGTTCGGTCTGTGAATACAGGGCACTCAAGCGCTCACAGGCTGGCGCCGACAGCAGCGAACGGATGATGGCGTAGCCGTATTGATCCAGTTGCTGCTCCAGGCTGGGCCAATCGAGCGCATCCAGCCGTGACGGGGACATTGACATGCTGACTCCTGAACACTTGGTCTAGGCTGTCAGTCTGGGCAAGTCCCTGCGGCAGAACACCCCGCCGCTTGCGGTTGAATTCGACGGACTGCGTTACAGGGCTTTGCTGACGGCGATATCGCTGATCACGTCATCGGTCTGGCCGTGGATGGCATCCAGTGCAGCCTTGGCTTCTTCCACGGTGCCGTGCTCCAGTTGCGCGAACTCGAAGCGGCGATCACCGTTGAGCTTGTATTTGATGACGTATTTGGTCGTTTGGGCCACGGTCGTACTTACCTTGTGTTAGGGCGACTCAGCTGAGTTTGGTGCTGGAGCGGCGGATGATCTTGATCGAGTGGGTCAGGTTCGGTTTGCGCGTGACGCTGATGGCGCGACGGCTGACGGTGTCGATGGTGATGTTCCAGAAACCGGTGCTCGGCGCGGTGATGCGCGCAGGAAACTTGTCGAAAGCGCCGCCGTGGTAGGTGTGGCGTCCGCCATTCTTGAACGCGCGGAAGTTGGCGTCGTTCATCAATCGGATGTTGCAGGTTTGCGAGCATTGGATGACGACAATGTCGTCTTCGTTGAGGTGCTCGCGCTGGTGAATGAATTTCATGGGCGCCTCCAGAAGGGCTTTTTCTACTAAATCAAAACGATAGCATGTGCGATTGGCGCAGTTTATCAGCCCGAACGGGTTATTATCCCGCCGTCGAGCGCTGCTTTGACAATTAAAAACAGTTATTCGCGATTCGATGCGGGTTTAATGGAGTAAGCCTCGGAGAAAAATGGCATTACTGCTGTCCGAGGGTCTTTATGGGAGGTATTTGTATGAAGTGGGGTGTGGTGTGTCTGCCGTTGATGTTGGTCATGGGTGGTTGCGCGAGTGTTTCCGAAATCAATGAAACCTTGCCGACCATGAGCGTGATTTCCGGCAAGAAACCCCATGAGTATGCTCAGTGCCTTGCGGACAAGCTGGCCAGCAGCCGTGGCGCGCTGCAGATGCAGCCGCACAAGGATGGCGTGCGAGTGATTGTCCCCGGGAAATTTTCCACTGGCGCGGCAGCGGTGTTTGACATCGACGACCGCTCCGGCGGCAGCAGCATCAAGCTGCATGAGCGCATGTCCAATGTGCCGATTCGCCCTCGTGACGTGCAAAACGCCGCCAATGCCTGTATTTCCGGCTGATAGAATAGCGGCCATCAGCACCGATGCCGTCACAGTCATGCTGTGACGGCATTTTCATTTCTGGAGTCGCGCATGAAGCGAGAGCAAGTACGGGAACGGCATGCAGAGGGCCTTATCTCTGCCACGCATGTCATTCAAAATCCGGCGAACCCGGGTGAGTGGATCGTTTTTTTCAAGAAGAGCGCCGGTCGCAGCTATTTCCTGGTGGACGATAACGACGAAGTCGAATCCTTTGCCCGGCTCGACGACTTGATCGAGATCGTGCGTGGGCTCGGGATCAAATTCGCCGAGATTCACATGTAGGGTCTATTTGCAGACCACCACCACGCTACGGTTTTTGTAGTTGCCGACATCGACCCCCAAAGTCTTGTCGCTTTCTTTGGGTGCCGGCGTGCCATCGGTCCCGACAATGCGATAACCGGTGCCGGCACAGGAGGCATCGGCCTTCTCATAGCAGGTGGCCCAGGAGTTGGCCTCGCCCGAGCAATCGATGGTCAGGCCCTGTTCGCCGTTGTTCAGGTAAGTGGTTTGCGAGGTGGCACAGCCACCCAGGGCCAATACCGCGATCAGCGGCAGCAATCTGTTCATGTTCATAGGTGTGTCGTCTTCAGCGATGGAGGGGCTAAACGCTCTGACAGCGCCGGAGTGAAAAGGTTATAGCGATTGGCCACTTGTTTGCGCTGGTGTGCCCGGCAGTCACAAAAAGCCCTGCACAAGGGCAGGGCTCGGGACGTGTCGCAACCGATCAGTCCTGATCTTTGCCACGGCGTTTGGACGACGCTGGGGTGTCGGTGAACACCGACGCCACATCAGTCGCCAACTGCTCGCTGTCGAAAGGCCCGGCGATGTGTTCGCCATTGGTAGTGGTCAGCGTCCACTTGCCGTCTTTCTTGTCGATCACATACCCGTTGATGATTTTTACCGCGGCCATCTATCTGTCTCGTTCGCTGGTTTCAAAGGCGCCATGATACCGACAAATCCTCACATTGGGGGATGATGAGCGTATGGTGATGCAGCGCATTTGCGTGTTTGAGCTACTCTGTTTTCGCGGGTCGAAGACGCCAGCGGAACTATCGGAGAGAATATTTCTCTATGTTGGCATCGGTTAGCCAGTGCGGGGCATTGTAAGGTGCACGCCGCCTGATTAGACTGCGCCGAAACTCGTACACACAGCCCTTTCAAGGACTTATATGATCAAGAAATGCTTGTTCCCAGCAGCCGGTTACGGTACTCGCTTCCTGCCAGCGACTAAAGCCATGCCCAAAGAAATGCTGCCGGTGGTAAACAAGCCACTGATCCAGTACGGCGTTGAAGAAGCTCTGGATGCTGGCCTGACTGAAATCTCGATCGTGACCGGTCGTGGCAAGCGTGCTCTGGAAGACCACTTCGACATCAGCTATGAGCTGGAAAACCAGATCAAAGGCACCGACAAGGAAAAATACCTGGTCGGCATCCGCAAGCTGCTCGACGAGTGCTCGTTCTCCTACACCCGTCAGACCGAAATGAAAGGCCTGGGCCACGCGATTCTGACCGGTCGCCCACTGATCGGTGACGAGCCGTTCGCCGTGGTACTGGCGGACGACCTGTGCGTCAACCTCGAAGGCGACGGCGTACTGACCCAGATGGTCAAGCTGTACAAGCAGTTCCGCTGCTCGATCATCGCCATTCAGGAAGTCGATCCACAGGAAACCAGCAAATACGGCGTGATCGCCGGCGAGATGATCCGCGACGACATCTACCGCGTACACAGCATGGTCGAGAAGCCAAAGCCGGAAGACGCTCCGTCGAACCTGGCGATCATCGGTCGTTACATCCTGACCCCGGACATCTTCGATCTGATCGAGCAGACCGAGCCAGGCAAGGGTGGCGAAATCCAGATCACCGACGCCCTGATGAAGCAGGCCCAGAACGGCTGCGTAATGGCTTACAAGTTCAAGGGCAAGCGTTTTGACTGCGGTGGCGCCGAAGGTTACATCGAAGCCACCAACTTCTGCTTCGAGAACTTCTACAAGACCGGCAAGGCTTACTGATAGCGCCGGATCTGCATCGCGAAGGGTGTGAAAGCACCCAAGTGAACGCACCCACAAACGCCCCGACTTGTTCGGGGCGTTTGTTTTTGTGCTGGAAAAAACCGTGAGCCGGGCGCTGCGATTTACTCACGCCCTCTGAGCGCGCTGGGTGCTTTTTCAAGGGGAGGGCACCTTCGAGCATGCTGGCTGTGCCGATTCGCTTCAGACGGCGCAGCAGAGCCCCGTACAAGCGAGCAACCTGTCCGCCTGGAACAAAAAAAGCTCCGTATCTTGCGATACGGAGCTTTTTCTTTATACGTTGCGCCGATTGCGATCTCTCGAAACCGGCGCCTTCCAGGCAGTTACTGCTGCACGACATTCGCAGCGGCAGGCTCGACCTTTTTCGGCTTCATCAGGCTGAAGTCGATCAGCGCGCGCTGCTCACGCTCGTACGGGTTGCCGATCATCAGCGGACGCGGCTTGAAGCTGTCGCTGATCAGGCTCTTGGTGCGGTCCAGTTCATCGAAACTCAAGCCGGCCATGTCTGCCCAAGTGTGGATCAGGTGCGAGCTGCTGTAAGGCCGCCCCAGGTCCGCGGCGAAGTTCCAGTCATGGTTCTCGCGCCATTTCGGCGAAGCCCAGGCCATGAACGGAATGGTGTACATCGGCGCGGTCGGTTTGTTCTCGTTACGGCCGAGGGTGTTGTGGCCGGCGGAGTCGAACACGTCTTCACCGTGGTCGGAGAGGTACAGCAGGAACCCGTTCGGATCGGACTTGGCGTAGTCCTTGATCAGGCTCGACACCACGAAATCGTTGTACAGCACGGCGTTGTCATAGCTGTTGTAGGTCGGCACCTGGTCATCACGCACGCCGGCCGGCACGCCGGCACGGTCCTGGAACTTGTCGAAGGTCGGCGGATAACGGTACTGGTAGCTCATGTGAGTGCCGAGCAGATGCACGACGATCAGCTTGCGTTGAGCCGGATCAGTCAGCGCCTTGTTGAACGGCTCGATCACGTCACCATCGTACTGCGCGGCGTTCTGATTACGGTTGTTGTTCAGGTACACCTGCTCGTCGGCCTGTTCGGAGAAGGTTGTGAGCATGGTGTTGCGCTTGGTCATGGTCTGCTGGTTGGTGATCCAGAACGTCTTGTAGCCGGCCTGTTTCATCATGCTGACCAGCGAAGGCGTCGACAGATACAGATCAGGATTCTCTTCGTCGGCGAAGGTCAGGACCTGTTGCAATGCTTCAATGGTGTAAGGGCGCGGAGTGATGACGTTGTCGAACACCGCGAGCTGATCCTTGAGCTTGTCCAGCTCCGGCGTGGTCTTGCGCGGATAGCCGTACAGGCTCATGCGCTGACGGTTGGTCGATTCGCCGATCACCAGCACCAGGGTCGAAGGTTTATCGGCGTCTGCAACCTTGAGGTTATGCAGCGGCGGGACCTTGCTGGTGCTGTGCAGCATCTCTTCCATGCCGGCCAGCGTATCGAGGTAGCGGTGGTAAGCCACCGCCATCTGCCAAGGTACGGCTGGCTCGATGCGGTCTTCGAACTTCTCGAAACCGCCGGCGAAACTGCCGGTGCGCTGGGTTTGTTTGATCAGCGGGTAGCCAACCACGGCAATCAGGATCGCCAACGCGGCGACGAAAGCGCGGCCACGGGGCATGTAAACCGGGCGCAGGCGGGTCCACAGGAAGTAGGCGAAAGCGGTATGGGCGAGGAACGCCGGAACCATCCACCAGGCAAAGTATTGAGTCATGTACTCGCCGGCTTCAGAGATGTTCGACTCGAACATGATGAAGATGACGCTTTGCGAAAATTCCTGCTGATAGATAAAGAAGTAACCCAGGCTGGCCATCGAGCAGGCCCACAGGACCACGCCGATCAACGCGGCGAGCAGCTTGGTGCGCTTGGGGAACGCCAGCATCGGGGCGAGCCAGAGCGCACTCATCACGAAGGCTTGACGGAAACCGCTGAAACCGGAGGTGCCGGTCAGCTGGATCAGCAGTTGGGTGATTCCCGAGAAATACCAGAAGAACGCGAACAGCCAGAGAACACCGGCCCAGTCGAAACCTGTCGCAGTCGTTTTGCTGCGTTTGAACAATGCCATTCAGCACTCCAGCTCATCGTCACTAACCACCGTCGGAGCGCTACATCAAACCGACGAACGGAAGCCGCGCGCAAACGCACGGCCAGAATGGGCCGGAGTATCACCAAGGCAGTGTGAAAACTTTGTTAGTTGCTGATCAGGGGCGGGGGGGCATCATGTCGGGAACGACAGGTGCCGTTCCCGAAGCTGGCGAGACAGGTCAGGCGTGCGGATTACGCTGGACAACCGGCAGAGGTTTGGGCTGGGCGCCCTGAGTCAGCGAGCGCAGCTGCGCCAGCTCCTGCTTCAACTGGTCGCGCTCGTCTTTCAACTGGCGCAATTCATCGCGACGGATCGTGACGTACAGGGTTTGTGGCGGCATTGCTGTATGTACTGTGCCCATTGCTCACCTCGCAAATGGCGTGTCTCAACTGCAAATCGTCCCCGCGTCGGGGCTACTGACTTGCTATCGGCGCCAATTTTGGTTTCTTTTGCGTGTGAAGGGAACTTTTTTATTTTTCATGGTCGGTGTGTCTTCGGCACGTTTCCCGACGTTATCAGTCTGGATCGGGCACAATGCCCGGAAACTTCCCACCCGACGCTCTGGACTAACCTCCATGGATCACGTTGGGCTATAACCTTTGACACACATTTATTTGCAGTAAGGAGCATCAGCACATGCAACTCGGGATTATTGGACTGGGCCGCATGGGCGGCAATATTGCGCGACGTCTGATGCTCAACGGTCACACCACCGTTGTTTACGACCGCAATACCGCTTTTGTCGACACCCTGGCCGCCGAGGGCGCTACGGGCGTTGCCGATCTGCCGGCCCTGGTGGCAGGCCTGGCCAAGCCACGCGCCGTGTGGGTCATGCTGCCGGCCGGCGCACCGACCGAAGACACCATCAACACCCTGAGCGACTTGCTGGAAGCCGGTGACACCATCATCGACGGCGGCAACACCAACTATAAGGATGACATTCGCCGGGCCAAGACGCTGTCCGAGAAAGGCCTGCACTACATCGACGTCGGCACCTCCGGCGGCGTCTGGGGCCTGGAGCGCGGCTATTGCATGATGATCGGTGGCGATGCCGAGACCGTCAGCCGTCTTGACCCGCTGTTCGCCGCTCTGGCACCGGGCATGGGCGAGATTCCGCGCACCAAGGACCGCAAGTCCGACGATCACCGCGCCGAGCACGGCTACATTCACGCCGGTCCTGCCGGTGCCGGGCACTTCGTGAAGATGATTCACAACGGCATCGAATACGGCATGATGGCCGCCTTCGCCGAAGGCTTTGACATCCTCAAGACCAAGTCCAGCGAGCGTCTGCCGGAAGATCAGCGTTTCGACCTGAACGTTGCCGACATCGCCGAAGTCTGGCGTCGTGGCAGCGTGGTTTCGTCCTGGCTGCTGGATCTGACCGCCGACGCGCTGGCCAGCGATCCGAAGCTCGACGGTTTCTCCGGTTCGGTGGCTGACAGCGGCGAAGGCCAATGGACCATCGAGGCGGCCATGGAACAGGCAGTGCCGGTGCCGGTGCTGTCGAACTCGTTGTTCTCGCGCTACCGCTCGCGCGGTCAGGGCACCTTTGGCGACAAGATCCTTTCGGCCCAGCGCTTCGGCTTCGGCGGCCATGTGGAGACACCGAAAAAATGACCCATACGATCCGCAGGAAATCCAAGGCAGAACCCGCTCCACCTACCACGCTGTTTCTGTTCGGTGCCCACGGTGACCTGGTCAAGCGCTTGCTGATGCCGGCGCTGTACAACCTGAGTCGCGACGGCCTGCTGAATGATGGCCTGCGGATCGTCGGCGTTGACCACAACGCCATTAGCGATGAAGCCTTTGCGCAAAAACTCGAAGACTTCATCCGTACCGAAGTGGCGGCGAAAGTCGGCAAGGGCGATCAGATGCTTGATCCGGCCTTGTGGGCCAAGCTCGCCAAAGGTATCAGCTACGTCCAGGGCGACTTTCTGGACGACAGCACCTATTCAGCGCTGGCGGCGAAAATAGCCGACAGCGGCACTGGCAATGCGGTGTTCTACTTGGCCACCGCGCCACGTTTCTTCAGTGAAGTGGTGCGCCGTCTCGGCGCGGCCAAGCTGCTTGAGGAAACCCCCGAGGCGTTCAGAAGGGTGGTAATCGAGAAGCCGTTCGGCTCCGATCTGCAAACCGCCGAAGCCTTGAACGCCTGCCTGCTCAAGGTCATGTCCGAGAAACAGATCTATCGGATCGACCATTATCTGGGCAAGGAAACCGTGCAGAACATTCTGGTCAGCCGGTTCTCCAACAGCCTGTTCGAGGCCTTCTGGAACAACCATTACATCGACCACGTGCAGATCACTGCCGCGGAAACTGTCGGTGTTGAAACCCGTGGCAGTTTTTACGAACACACCGGCGCGTTGCGGGACATGGTGCCCAATCACCTGTTCCAGTTGCTGGCGATGGTCGCCATGGAACCACCGGCCGCGTTCGGCGCTGACGCGGTGCGTGGCGAGAAGGCCAAAGTGGTCGGCGCGATCCGCCCATGGACGGTCGAGGAGGCGCGAGCCAATTCGGTACGCGGTCAATACAGCGCCGGTGAAGTCGATGGCAAAGCGTTGAACGGTTACCGTCAGGAGCCGAACGTTTCGCCCGACAGCAGCACCGAAACCTACGTCGCGCTGAAAGTCATGATCGACAATTGGCGCTGGGTCGGTGTGCCGTTCTATTTGCGCACCGGCAAGCGCATGAGCGTACGCGACACCGAGATCGTCATCTGCTTCAAACCGGCGCCGTACGCGCAGTTCCGTGACACCGAGGTCGACGAGCTGCAGCCAACCTATCTGCGTATCCAGATCCAGCCCAATGAGGGCATGTGGTTCGACCTGCTGGCCAAACGGCCGGGGCCGGCGTTGAACATGGCCAACATCGAGCTGGGGTTCGCGTACAAGGACTTCTTCGAGATGCAGCCGTCAACCGGTTACGAAACGCTGATCTATGACTGCCTGACCGGCGATCAGACGCTGTTCCAGCGTGCCGACAACATCGAGAACGGCTGGCGTGCGGTGCAACCGTTCCTCGACGCCTGGCAGCAGGACGCCAGCGTGCAGAGCTACGCTGCCGGTGAAGATGGCCCACAAGCCGCCAATGATCTCCTGACTCGCGATGGCCGCGTCTGGCATGGTCTGGGATGAGTAACTCGATCCGTTTTTTATTGAGTGACATGGACGGCACACTGTTGCTGCCCGATCACAGCCTGAGCCAGCGCACCCTCGACGCGGTTCGCTCGTTGCGCGAGGCGGGCGTGTTCTTCAGCCTGGCCACCGGGCGCCCGCCCAAAGCCATGTTGCAGCAGATCGAAGCCTTGGGTATCGACGTGCCGACAGCGGCATTCAACGGCGGCACCATCGTCAAGCCTGACGGCACGCTGCTGGCTGCGCACTATCTGCCGGTACCGGTGGCGCTGACGGCTTTGGCGACGTTCATCGATCAGCCAGGTGTGGAAATCTGGGTGTTCAGTGGCGGTGACTGGCTGCTCAAAGACCCCAACGGGCCAATGGTGCCGCGTGAACAGCACGGTCTTGGCTATCCGCCCGTGGTGGTGGAGAGTTTCGAGCCATACTTGCAAAGGATCGACAAGATCGTCGCCACCAGTAACAACACGGATCTGCTGATTGAACTGGAAGCCCGTTTGTTGACCAAGGTTGAGGGACAGGCGCAGGTTTCACGTTCGCAGCCGGTGTATCTGGACGTCACGGCGCTGGAGGCAAACAAGGGCACCGCGCTGTCGACGATTGCCGAGTACCTGAACGTGCCGCTGGAGCACACCGCCGCAATTGGCGATGGCGGTAATGACCCGGCGATGTTCCATCGTGCCGGGTTCTCGATCGCCATGGGGCAGGCGGAAGAAGCAGTGCGACGGCAGGCCGATGCAGTGACCGCGCCAAACACCGACGATGGCGTGGCGCAGGCGATCGAGAAGTACATCCTCGGTCGCTGATTCACCCGGAAACAAACTGTGGGAGCGGGCTTGCTCGCGAATGCGGTGTGTCAGTCAACACATCAAGTGCCTGATACTCCGTCTTCGCGAGCAAGCCCGCTCCCACATTTTTAATCGCGTGTTGTCAGAGCCAGTAACTCACCGCATACCACCCCAGCAACCCCATCACCACGGTGTACGGCAACGCCATCCACACCATCCGCCCGTACGACAGACGCACCAGCGGCGCAATCGCCGAGGTCAGCAGGAACAGGAACGCCGCCTGACCATTCGGTGTTGCCACGCTCGGCAGGTTGGTGCCGGTGTTGATCGCGATCGCCAGTGTCTCGAAATGCTCGCGGCTCATGTGCCCGGACAGGAACGCCTGTTTCACTTCGGTGATGTAGATGGTGGCGACGAACACGTTGTCGCTGATCGCCGAGAGCAGGCCGTTGGCAATGAACAGCATGCCCGGTTGTTGCTCCGCCGGCAGGGCCAGCACCCACTGGATCAACGGGGCAAATAGTTGTTGATCGTGAATCACCGCGACCACGGCAAAGAACACCACCAGCAATGCAGTGAACGGCATGGCGTCTTTGAAGGCGCTGCCCAGGCGATGCTCGTCGGTGATGCCAGTGAACGCGGTGATCAACACGATCACCATCAGACCGATCAGGCCGACCTCGGCGACGTGAAACGCCAGGCAACCAATCAGGATCAACGCAGCAGTGCCTTGCACCAGCAGGGCGGCACGCTGGCGCGGTGTGCGTTCGGCGTTGTCTTCGGCGGCGTAATTGGCTAGCACGGCACGCACGTTGTCCGGCAGCAGGGTGCCGTAGCCAAACCAGCGCAACTTTTCCAGCAGCATGCAGGTCAGCAGGCCCGCCACCAGTACCGGCAGCGACACCGGCGCGACCTTCTGGAAGAACTCTGCGAAGTGCCAACCCATCTCATGGCCGATCAGCAGATTCTGCGGCTCGCCCACCAACGTACAGACCCCGCCGAGTGCGGTGCCCACCGCGCCGTGCATCAGCAGGCTGCGCAGGAATGCGCGAAACTGTTCGAGATCGTCATGGTGCAGGGCTGGCAGGTGCCGGTCGTCGCTGAATTCGCTGTCCTGGCGCGGATCGTTGCCCGAGGCTACGCGGTGGTAAACCGAATAGAAACCGACCGCCGCGCTGATGATCACCGCCGTCACGGTCAGCGCATCAAGAAACGCCGACAGAAACGCCGAGAGAAAGCAGAACATCAGCGCCAGCAGCGTCTTGGAACGCACGCCGAGCAGCAGGCGCGAGAACAGAAATAGCAGCAGGTCTTTCATGAAGTAGATACCTGCGACCATGAACATCAGCAGCAGGATCACCGGAAAGTTGTGCACCAACTCATCGTACAGCGCCTGCGGCGTGGTCATCTTCAGCAGCAGGGCTTCGATCAGCAACAACCCGCCGGGCATCAACGGATAGCACTTGAGGGCCATGGCCAGGGTGAAAATGAACTCGATCACCAGCAGCCAGCCGGCGGCGACCGGGCCGACAGTGAACAGCACCACGGCGTTGAGGATCAGGAACCCGACGATGCACGCCTTGTACCAGCGGGGCGAATGCCCGAGGAAATTGTGCGCGAACGCCTGGGCCAGTGAACCGGACATCGGTTGCTCCTTGTATTAAGAAGCGCGCAAGTTGCCGCAAGTGTCTGGCAAGTTCAAGTCCGCGGGAGTTATTGATTCAGATAGCGCGCGACCATGGCGCGGTAGTTGCCGTCCAGTGAATAGCCGCCAACCAGGATGCGTCCGTCTACCTGCACGGCGAGCGAATTGGCGGTGTCCAGGCTGTGCCCCAGACGCGTGCGTAGCCAGCCGCCGTTGCCAAACTGCGCGTCGAGTCGTCCGTCGAGCAGATAGCGCGCCACGATGAAATCCGCTTCGATCCCGCCAATCGTTGCACCCACCGCGATGATTCGGCCATCGGCCATGCATTGGGCTGCGCTCCACTGGCAACCGCTGGGACCGATTTCCAGCAGATGCGGGAGGCCTGAGTTGTTGCGCAATTCCGGACGACCATTGCCGTGCAGGCTCAGCGCCAGGCAGCGGATCGGATCACGACTGCTGCCAAAGCAGTGCAGATGCTCCTGCGACTCGATGACCTGACTGACCATCGCGCTTTGGCCGTGGGCCTTGAAGGCGAGGAAACCATCCACCGCGAAACGTTCATCAAGGCGCCCGTCAGGCAAATAGCGCGCGACCAGCCCCTCTTGGGGAAAGTCAATTGAGCCAGCGACGAGGATCCGCCCATCTTCCTGCAATACAAGGCTGCTGAGCCAGGTGTTGAGCAGCAGATGGCGGATCATCACGAAGCCGCGGCCATTGAAGCTTGTATCGAGCTCGCCGTCTGGCATCAGGCGGATCAGCATGCCGGCATGGTCGGCAAGTTCGAAGCGGTGATTGGCGATCAGCAGAATGTGCCCGTCGTCTTGCACGGCGATGTCGCAGGCTTCGGCGCCTGGCACGCCGGGCGGTAGCCAGGTATCGCGGGAACCGATGGACAGGTCTCCGGGCAGGCGCACTACTTTGCAGCCATTTTCGCCAAAACCCGGGTCGGGAATTCCGTCGGCGCTGAACAAGGCAAGGGCGGGCAGGGTGCGATGGGTGTTTTGATAATGCAGCCCGGCCAGCAGGATTCGCCCGTCGGGCAGCACCTGGACCTTGCCACCCGTGGCTTCAAAACCGCGTTCAAATTCACCGATCACACTGCCTTGCTGTCCAAACGCGAGGTCGGCCGACCCGTCAGCGAGTATTCGCGCCAGACCAAAACGGCTGCCCTGGGCAGTGCCGATCTTGGCGGCGACCAACACGCGTCCCTGTCGGTCCAGCGCAACACCCTGGGTCATGCTGGAAACACTGCCGGCGAAATAGACTTGAGCAACGCCAGTGTTGGCAAATTGTTTGTCCAGTTGTCCGCAGGTATTGAGTAGTGCCGGGCGCGCAAAGGCGTTCTCGGAGGACATGCATGCTTCTCCTTGCAAGTTGACCAGGCCCGAATCGGGCGGGTAACTGCATGAGCGGAACATTCAATCCCTGAATACACGCAAGTTCAACTGACAGAACTAACAGGTGGAGGGTCGCACTGTGCCATAACAGTGTCTTTTTGAACCAAATGAAAGCCTGCCAAGCAGTGGCGCCTGACGCTTGAAGGAAAGTTGTACAAAAGTACTGGAGATAAACAGCAGTTTGTAACTAACGAAACACAAAGCGGATGACCTGAATGTCATCCGCATGGCCCTCTGATCAGTGCGGCATCGACCACGACTGCAGCAGGTAACCTTCTTTGCTCAATTCAGCACGGGCCTGTTGCAACAGCAATTCCAGCTGCGCCGGGTCGGAGTAGGCGCTGCTTGGGATCTGCTGGCGGCCGATATGCGAGTTGGTGCGATCGATGACGGTCAGGTTCAGTTCACCGTTGCCGTCTTGTGGGGCCCAGGCCACGCACTGGAAGGGTTTGAACGCGTGGTTGGCAATCAAAAGAGCTTCGTTGATACGGAGCGGGGCGGTCATGGGGTCTTCTCTCTGTCGTGCCCAATCAAATGATCTGCCGTCGGTTGGGCTTACCGTTCGGCTGGTGACTTGTACTGATGCACGCAACCCCGTGGCAGGTCACACACGACTTAAAGAAATTTCAACTTTGTTGCTGAGGCCGGACATTTCGAGCGTTTTTGAAAGCTTGCTGAAAGATAGCAACTCGATAGCTAACTAATAAAATCGCTTCTTATAACTCGTTAGCTTGTATACCTATAAGCAATCGATACAAGGCCCTGTCAATTTCTTGCTAATGTTACAGTCGGGTCTGCCAAATGACTGTTTTTACAATAATTTCCTTAAATTTGGCGCCAAGGAACAGTCATGATCGAAGCGCCAGCGTTACGACGTTTATTGGTAGTCGACCCCTGTGACGACTGCCATCGCCTGTTACCCGGATTGCGCGCGGTGGGCTGGGATGTTGACAGTTGTACCCTGGAAAATGCCGCCGATCGGACATGTGATGTCGGGCTGTTGCGACTGCAACCTTTTCACCTCGAACGCCCCGAAGCGGTCAAGGAACTGATCAGTCGCAGTGGCACCGAGTGGATCGCGGTGTTGAATCAGGAAGTCCTGCGATTACAGAACGTCGGTGACTTCGTCTGCGAATGGTTTTTCGATTTTCATACCTTGCCGTTCGATGTCTCACGCGTACAGGTGACCCTGGGCCGCGCATTCGGCATGGCGCGTTTGCGCGGGCAAGGCACGATTCACGTCGACCAGCCTGAACACGAGTTACTCGGCGACAGCAAGCCGATCCGTGAGCTGCGCAAGTTACTGAGCAAACTGGCGCCGACCGAATCCCCGGTATTGATCCGAGGCGAAAGCGGCACCGGTAAAGAACTGGTCGCACGCACGCTGCACCGCCAGTCCCAACGCCACAGCAAGCCGTTTGTGGCGATCAATTGCGGGGCGATTCCCGAACATTTGATTCAGTCCGAACTGTTTGGCCACGAGAAAGGTGCCTTTACCGGTGCGCATCAGCGCAAGGTCGGGCGCATCGAGGCCGCCAATGGTGGCACGCTGTTTCTCGATGAAATCGGCGATCTGCCACTTGAATTGCAGGCTAACCTGTTGCGTTTTCTCCAGGAAAAACACATCGAGCGCGTCGGCGGCAGTCAGCCGATCCCGGTCGATGTTCGTGTGCTGGCGGCCACCCACGTCGACCTGGAAGCGGCCATCGAGAAAAAGCGTTTTCGCGAAGACCTCTATTACCGCCTCAATGTGCTGCAAGTGGTGACCGCGCCATTGCGCGAACGCCACGGTGATCTGTCGATGCTGGCCAACCATTTTTCCCACTTCTACAGCCACGAGACCGGGCGCCGTCCGCGCAGCTTCAGTGAGGATGCGTTGATCGCCATGGGCAAACACGATTGGCCAGGCAACGTGCGGGAACTGGCCAACCGCGTGCGACGTGGTCTGGTGCTGGCGGAAGGAAGGCAGATCGAAGCCCGGGATCTGGGATTACTCAGTCAGCACTCGATTTCGGCGCCGATGGGGACGCTGGAAGACTACAAGACTCGCGCCGAACGCCAGGCGCTGTGCGATGTGTTGAACCGGCACAGCGACAACCTCAGTGTCGCGGCGAAGGTGCTGGGCGTGTCGCGGCCGACGTTTTATCGCCTGCTGCATAAGCATCAGATTCGCTAGAGACCAAAGCTCAAAAGATCGCAGCCTGCGCCAGCTCTGGATTTGGAATCCGTGGAGCTGCCGCAGGCTGCGATCTTTTGCTTTAGAAGTAGTACGGGAATTTCAGGCTGAAGGTGAAGTCCGGCGCATCCGGAGTCATCCCCAGTGACAGGTTGGGCACAATCGTCAGGTTAGGCGTGGCGGCGATGGTCATGCCGATGTTGAAGTAACCGGCGTTGGCATCACTGGAAATCACCGACTGCCAGTCCTGGCCATCAGGCTTGAGGCTGCTGCGGCGCTGAACGAGGTCAGACATCGAGAACGACATACTCATTTTCTCGTTCAGGGCAAATGCTACGCCCATGCCGACCTGGAAACTGTCGCCGATCCTGACCTTGCCCGGGGTTTTCTGATTGACCGTCGAGCTGATATCGCTGAACGACTCCTCCAGGTTGTGGGTGTAGGAGAGGGTGCCGAACAGCACTGCCGGGTCGAAGGTCTTGACCAGCGAGATACCCGGCGTAACCGACCAGACGCCGTTACCGGTCGGCAGGCTTTCAGGTACATAGAGGTTGGTGTTGCTTTGCGACTGGATCAGCTTGATGCCAAACGGATCCTTGCCGGTTGGAGCCTTGACGCGCAAGGTAAATACCGCGTCCGGCAGGTTGGCCGATTCGTCGAGGAACTTGTAGGCAATCCCGGCGTTGATGTCGCCAATCGTCGGATCCTGATCTACGTCGCCCTGGGTTGTGACGTTCGCACCGCCGTTGTTGCCACCACCGGACTGGTAAGTCGAGGCGCGATAGACCACGGGCACGTTCAGGTCGAACTGCCAGCGGTTGTTGTAGTTGTAGCGGCCAGTGAGATCCAGCGTGTAGGTGTCAGCCTTGATCCGGTCCAGGTTGATGTTGCCCAGAAAGATCGAGTCCAGTGCCAGGAAGCCGTTGAGTGTCAGTTGGCGAGTGTCGTAGTGGGAATACGTCAGACCGGTCTCGAAACTGAACTTGCCGCCGCCGAAGAAGCCGCTGGCCTCGTCATACAGGTTGGTCACACTTTGCGCCGGTTGCGAATCGTCTGCCAGCGACTGTCCGTAGGACGCACCACTTCCTCCCGCCGCGCCCCCCGACGCGGCGGCTGCACCCGTACCGGTCGCAGCGACCGATTGATTGCTCTTTCTCAGCTCTGCAGGGGATTTGACCAGACGCTTGGGCTGCGGGGTCGCAGGCTGGTCTTCAACCTGCCGAACCCGCTGCTCAAGTACCGCCAATGCCTTTTGCTGCGTCTCGTATCGCTGTTTAAGCTCAAGGAGCTCCTGCTTGAGTGTTTCAACATCCGGATCCGTCGCAGCCTGTAACGCTGCGGCCGGAAAAAGTGTGCTCAAACATACGACTGCGCGCAGTGATGCCGATCGATACATGAAAAAGCCGTCCCTTTAAGCCCAATGATCGAAAATCAGCGTAGTTCAATATCCTGAATTGCGTAGTCCCTTGAGTTGATTAAGATTCTGCGCGGCGCTCGCGGCCGGATTCAGGTTGTTGTTGATCACGACATTGAGCAGGGTCTGGTTGTTGACCAGATTGCTGTTACCCAGCAGGGTGGTGTTTTGCAGCAAGCCGGCCTGAGCCACTTGTTGCAGTGCCGAACCCTGGTTGTTGCTGGCCTGGATGGCCATCTGCACGCCGCCGCTGATGGCCGATACGGCGACGCTGCCGGCGGCGTTGCTGGCGCCGATGGTCTGGCCACTCATCAGGGCCTGACCGGAGGCCGGAGCCATGGTCGGTGCGGTAGTCGATTGCGTCACGTTGATCGCGACGTTGTTGTTGGCACTGTTGCTGTCGCCAGCGGCGCGTACGCTTTGCGTCACGCCTTGCGTATTGCTCAGTCCTGCGCCGCCAATCACGTTGCCGGTGCCTTGGGTATTGTTTGTGGAACCGTTGCCGAGCTGGCTGATGGTGGAGACATAGAATTGGGGTTTTACGGTGGAGGCCTGAATCTGCATCGAGCTGGTTGCCCCTATCAGGTCGCCACTGGCGTTGCGCCAGGTACTGCTCATGACGACGCCGAAGCTGATGATGCGCCCCGGCATGACAAAACGACCGCGTAGCTGGCTGAGTTCCTGGTCGTTGACTTCTATCGGTTTGAATACTTCATTGGCAAAGCTTGACGTACTTGCCGCCAGGCAAGCGGCCGCCAGCCAGTATGAGGCTTTCATCTGCTGCTCCCGGAGCATCCTGCCCCTCTTATCATTATTGGACGCTAAAAGAAGTCGCTCTGAATGAAACCGAATTCCATCAGTTCGGCGTCTCTGACAGGGGCGAACTCATCGAGTTTGTTCTTTGCTGTCAGTGGTGCCGGAGGGTCGCGTAATACGTTGGCTTTGTCGTAACCGGGGCCTACGATGGCAAATACGATGCCGTTCCAGCCGTTGACGAAGTCAGCGTGGCTGTAGCGTTTGTGGCCCAGTACGGGGTCGCCGATGTACACCCAGTCCTTGTCTGCCCGCTGCAATACGACGAAGTGTTTGTAGCCGCGGATGTCCATCAGGACTACGACCGGTATCGAAACTGCATCAAGCTTTTCAGGCGGAATCTTGTAGCCCCTGGCGCGCATGCCGATGCTTTCTATGTAGCGTTTCATGTCCAGCATGGAGAAACCCTGTGTACGCACAAGATCCTGGTCTGCGTTGACCAGCATGCCTTTTATGATGTGATCCTCATCGACGTCGAGCCAATAAGCCTGGCGCAACACGGTTGCCAGTGCGGCGGCGCCGCAACTGAAATCGGTTTTTTGCTCGACAATGTCGCTGAACTTTCGCTCACGAATACTTTGTACCTGCTTGTAGACCAGGATGCCGCCAGGAAGGGCGGCTACGGGCATCTGTGCAGCTTGAGTGGCGCCGCACAGGCACAGCAGGACGGTGAGGGCAGTCATACGCATGATCGATACGCCTTGTCGGAGTGTGGAAAAGCCCCGTTGCCGGGGCTTTTGCAGACGGTCGCGATTAATGGCCGGCCGACGAGATGGAAGTTGCGTTGACCTGCATGTTGCCAACGCCTGCCGCACTGTTGAAGCCGACGTTGCCGGACGAGCCGTTCGCTACGTTGGCAACATTGGAGGTGTTGTACACCGGTGCGGCCCAGCCGGTTGGAACCAGCACTTGTTGGGTGGTGGTGCCGGCCAGTGCCAGTTCGCCTACTGCTACGAAGCCAGAAGTGCTGCTGCCACCTTTGCCGCCTTTGTCGCCCCAGCCGCCGTGGCCACCATGATCGTCGCCTTCGGTTTTTGCCACGCCGGCTGCCACGAAGCCACCGGTTGCGCTGAAGGTGCCTTTGAGGGTGTCTTTGGAGTAGGTCTGCACGCCTTGGTTTTCAACAACCAGGTTGGTGGAGGACTGGCTAGCTGCAGAGGCAGCCTGGGCTACACGGCCACCCGACGAAGCGATTGCCAGGTCGTTTTTCTGTTGGTTGAAGTTGCCGGCAGCGGAGTTGGCGTTGATGTTACCCGAGCTGCTGTTGGCGACATTGTTGAGGGTCGACGAGTTGACGGTCGACTGGTTGTTTACATAGTTATTGTTGTTGTATTGGGTCGCACTGGCGGCGGCGGTCGAGGTGCCGAAGATAAAGCTTTCGTCAGACGAAGCGATCGCTGCCAGGTTGGCTTGCTGGTTGCCATCACCGGCCGCCGAGTTACCGTTGATGTTGCCGCTGGAACTGTTCATCGCATTGGACATCGACGAATTGTTCTGGGTGCCTTCGTTGTTCACAACGTTGGTGTCGCTGTTTTGGGTATCCACCGAAACGGCGCTGGCGCCTGCACCGATCTGCAGCAGTTGTTCCAGAGTCGGGCCTTTTGGTGGAGGAGGGTTGTGGCCGTGACCGCCTTCATTGCCGCCGCCTGCTTGTGCTGCCATTGCCATCACTGCTGCCAGAGCGAAAACCAGTGGTTTGAGGGCCATTGTAGATTTCATTTTGTTTCCCCTTGCTCATGTGTTGGTTAAGTGTTGGTACTTTCTTGCACTGCAATTGGGTCAGTTAGCGACCCGGATGCTCAGGGTGTTTGAAACCTGATTCCCCACCCCGGCACTCTGGTTCACCTGAATCACTCCCCGGCTGCCGGTGAAGGCCTGGTCGCTGGTAATGACCTGGCGGCTGCCTTTCGAAGTGTCAGTTGCTCCTGAGCTGATTGACGGCGTCACGTTCTGTTGGGAAAGCACGCTATCGTCGATACTTTGCGGCCCGGTACTGGTGCTGATCCGCACCACGTTGGCCATCTGGTTGCCGGCGCCGGCCGACTGGTTCACGCCCAGTACGCCACTGCCGTTACTGAAAGAGTTGCCGCCAATGGTGGCTGTCGCGTTCATCCGCGGATCGCTGGCCGTGTTGATGTTCTGGTTGATGGTGGTCGTCGCCGAGGCGCTGGGGCCGTTGGCAATCGCCCGGACGTTGGCCTGTTGCGACTGGTCGCCAGCCGCCTGGTTGACGCCGAAGTTGCCGTTGTACTGGGCACCGGAATCCTGGATGTTGGCGCTGTTCTGCACCGGCACACTGGAGTCGGCCATGGCGCTGGTACTGGCCAGCAGGGCAAGGAAGATCAGGGAGCGGTTCATTTCATGGCTCCGCCGAGAGCGCCCAGTGGGGCCAGGCCATTACTGACGGCGCGGTTCACGGTGTTGGAAATGGATGAGCCCATGCCTCCGCCGTTGCCGCTGCCACCGCCCGCACCCGGCATACCGTTGTTGATGCCATTGAGTGTGTTGACGGCGGAGCCGCCGAACGCGTTGTTCACCGAGTTGGCAATTGAAGAACCGCTGGCGATGCCGGCGAATTCGTTATCGCTCAGTTCGGCATGCGCAGTGGCTGCATTGACGGTCACTGACGGGTTGGCGTTGACTGTGGTCGGGTAGGGGTCTTTGCCGCCATTGCGGCCAATCGGTATGGGTTGAACTTCCCGATTGAGAACGATCACGCCGTTGCCATCGGCGTGGGCGGTGAAACTGATCAGAGAGCTGGCTGCAGATCCGATCAGCAAGAGGCAGGTCAAGCCTTTATTGATATTCCCCACGGCGGCAATTCCTTCTTCAGTGGGCTGGCTCTTGTCAGCGTTGTGAAGGAGAGAGCGAAAGCTGTGCCGCTTTTGAGTTGTCCTTGACTTTCAATGGGTTAGTGCCGAGCCGTGCAGCGCTGTTACATAATCTGTCTCAGCGCTGAAACAGTCGTGCAGGCGCGTGCGGGGTCAGGGGCGGTGCAAAGCTCTGGAACAAGGGTTTGCGCTGAGGTGTTTCACGGCAGTAACAGATGTCCTGACAGAACGATGAAGGCCATTGAAATGGCTGCTTTGCGCGGGGATGGGTGTTTCAGGAATGGACACTTGAGCCCCGAAAGGAGCCCTTTGACGGTCAAGCAGCCAACAAACGCCTCACTGCATCGAAGGCCTGAGACCGACGTTCATCCCAGTTGCCCTGAATGATTTGCAGCGGTTGCCGGTGTTGTTCCAGCCAGTCGCGGGTGGCCTGAAAGAACGCCATGCGTTCACTGAGCTGCGGCTGGCAGCGTTGGCCGTCATCCGTCCAGTCGATCTGTTCCGGCGACAACAGCAGGTGCAGGTCGTAATGCCGCGCCAGCAGCTCGGACTCGAGCCATTGCGGGCAGTCGCCGAACAGCGTCTGGCTCCAGAGGATGTTGCTCAGCAGGTGGGTGTCGAGAATCAGCAGTTCCGGTTGCTGCGCCCGTGCATGATCCTCCCATTGCAACTGCCCTCGGGCGATGTCGGGGATGTCGTTCGGGCAGGTGTCGCGCGGATTCTGCTCGATGAACCAGCGCACGTATTCATCCACCCGCAGGCCACCGAAGTGTTCCTGCAGGCCTGCCGCCAGCCAACTCTTGCCCGTGGATTCCGGGCCGGTCAGTACAACGACTTTCATTGCTGCAACGCCGGATCGGCGCGCCACTCACGCCAACCTTGCACGGCAATCAAGGTGAACAGGGCATAGAGCGCCGCAGTGAGGTAAAGACCCTTGTAAAGAAACAGACCGACGAAAATCACGTCCAGCACGAACCACAGCGCCCAGCATTGCAAGCGTTTCTGCGCCATCCAGAGTTGTGCGACCAGGCTGAAGGCCGTCAGCGCGGCGTCGAGCCACGGCTGCGCCGCATCGGTCCAGTGTGCCATGGCTGCGCCGAGCAGCAGACTGCCGAGCGCTCCCACACTCAGGCCGAGCAGGATCGAGCGCCGGTCCAGACGGGTGACATCGCGCCCGTCATGCATCGTCCCGGCGCGTGTCCATTGCCACCAGCCGTAGACTTGCAGCGCGGCGTAGATCACTTGCAGCAACATGTCCGAGTACAGCTTCACGTCATAGAAGATCCAGCTGTACAGCAGCACCATGACCAGGCCGATCGGCCAGCACCACGGATTCTGTTTGACCGTCAGCCAGACGGCGATCACACCGAGGGCGGCGGCAAACAGTTCAAGCCCGGACATGGGGGTTCCTTGGGGGAGTGCAAGAAGGGGCGCAATTGTACCCGGAAAGCTTGAATGACGAATAACCCTGTGGGTGGGGGGGGGGGGGGGGGTGGGGGGGGGGGG
>NZ_JANLOG010000021.1:0-61832 GCF_025466205.1 Pseudomonas sp. 13B_3.2_Bac1 | reverse complement strand
GTGGCGAGGGAGCTTGCTCCCGCTGGACTGCGCAGCAGGCCCTTCTTTTTAAAAGAAAGGGCCGCTGCGCGCCCCAGCGGGAGCAAGCTCCCTCGCCACAGAAACGGTGTTGCCTGGTGCCTGACCGTTAGTCAGACGAACGAATCGTCGTCATCGAAGAACGACGAGTTGTCATCGCTGTAGTCGGTGTCAGTGAATCCGCCCTGGTCATTGCCGGAGAAACCGTTATCGGCCACACGCTGGTCATTGCCCCAGTCATTACCGCTCTGGTCGGCCACTTGCGCCGGCTCTTCCTTGATCACTTCAACGATTTCTTCGGGCTGCTGGTTGTGATGGAACAGACTGCTGATGCCCTGCGCCAGCATCACGCCACCGGCCACACCAGCGGCGGTTTTCAGGGCGCCGCCGAGGAAGCTGCTGCCCGCAGCCGGTGCTGCTTGCTGCGGGGCATAGTTAGGCGCAGGCGCACCCCAGTTCTGTTGTGGCGGCGGCGCACCAAAATTCTGTTGTGGCGCCGGTTCACGCCAGCCGCCGGTGGAAGCCGGAGCGCTCGGGGCAGGCGCCGGGCGCGAGCTGCCGCCGCCGAAGATGCTCGACAGGAAACCACCGCCGCCGCTGGGCGCCGGGGCCGCGCTCTGGGACTTGGCCGCTTGCAGTTCAGCCTGCAATTGCTGGACTTGCTGGGTCAGCTGCTTGTTCTGTTCGTCGAGGCTCTTGATCGCTGCCTCTTGCACCAGAATCGCCTGGGTCATGAAATAACCTGCCGCCGGCTGGCGGGTCAGGTGTTCCTTGATCCGCGCCTCGGCCTGGGCGTCGCGCGGGGCTGCCTCCGTTTCGGCCTGTTGCAGCCGGGAAAACAGTCCATCGATCAGGGTTTGCTCTTCGCTGTTCATGGCGACCTCGTAGATTGCCGGGGATAACGTTGCCCGTGTCCACTGTGGACATGGCGCACCTCTGTAATGGAGGCAGTGACAGGATGTTTCAACGACCTTTACCGAATGTTTACGTTTGTGTCGGCCCGCCCATCATCGGTTAAAGTGAGCCACTGTTTTCGACCTGCGATACCGACTGATGAATGCCTTCGATGTACTGCGCGACTCGCTGTATTTTTTCAAACGCCATCTGGCCAGCATCGTGCAGTTGTGTCTGCCGCTGGTGATCTTCGAGGCCGCGCTGCAGCAAGTAGTGGATCACGCCACCGACCCCGACAGTTTCTCCGCCGCCAGCGTGGTCGTCGGCCTGCTGGTGTATCCGCTGTACACCGCTGCGCTGATCCTGTTCCTCGACGCCCGCACCCGTGGCGAAGCCCCGCGCACTCTCGACCTGCTGGCGATGTCCGCCCGCCTCTGGCCGCGCTTCGCCCTGCTCACGGCGCTCAATACGTTGCTGATCCTGCTGGGGCTGTCGCTGTATTTCCTGCCGGGCCTGATGCTGATGGTGATGCTCGCGTTCGGTGAATACCTGCTGGTGTTACGCGGCATGGGGCCGTTGCAGGCGATGAAGGAAAGCCTGCGCCTGACGCGCGGACATTTCTGGCGCATCCTGCTGTGCATTCTGTGTGTGATGGGGCCGTTGTGGCTGCTCAAGGGCGCGACGCTGGCGGTGTACCCCGACCCACAGAATCCGCTGATCGCGGTCATGATCGACAGCGCGCACAGCTTCCTGCAACTGTTCACCAGTGTGGTGCTGTTCCGCCTGTTCATGCTGATCAGCGAATTGCCTGACAAGCGTAACGGCGCGGTCTGACCTCGTGGCCCTTGGGCCAAGCGTTCACCGTCAGGTATGCTCGAAGCCACCTTTGTAACGCGATAAGCCGAGCCATGCCCCGTCTACTGCGCTACACCCTGTTGCTGATTGTCCTCGCCAGCGTCCTGATCGGCGGGCTGATCTACAGCCTGACCTGGCGCCCCGGCGCCCGTGAAACCCTGCCGGTCAGCTGCATCGGTACGCCGCCGACCCTGGTGCCCGGACAAGCCCTGAAAGTCATGACCTGGAACGTGCAGTACCTGGCGGGCAAGCGCTACGTGTTCTGGAACGATCTGGCCCACGGCGACGACGAGTCGCCAACCCTGGAAGACATGGCTTTCAGCCTCGACGAAGTGGCGCGGGTGATTCGCGACGAGCAGCCCGACGTAGTGCTCCTGCAGGAGGTGGATGACGGCGCCAAGGCCAGCGATTACCAGAATCAGCTCAAGTTGCTGCAAGAACGGGTCACCGACCTTTACCCATGCAGCGCCCACGCCTTCGACTGGAAGGCCGATTTTGTCCCCGACCCGCACATCTTCGGCAGCGTCGGCCGGCAACTGGCGACCCTGAGCCGTTATCGCATCGAACATGCCGAACGCCTGCAATTGCCGGTACCCCCGGCGAATTTCATCTCGCGCCAGTTCGAACCCAAGGACGCCCTGCTCGCCACCAAACTGCCGCTGAGCGACGGCGGGCAACTGACGGTGTTCAACACCCATCTGGATCGCGCCAGCCAACCGGACGACACCTTGCGGGCGCAAGTGACGGCGGTGGCCAAAGTGCTCGACACGTACGAAAGCCAGGGCCTGCCATGGCTGATCGGCGGTGATTTCAATCTGCTGCCGCTGGGCCAGTACCAACGCCTGCCCACTGAACAGCGCAAGCCCTACTCCGTGGACAGCGCGCTGCATCTGTTATGGGACAAGTACCCGATGATCCCGACCAACAACGAAGCCAGCGGCATCGACCGCGCCCACTGGCTGACCCATTACCCCAACGACCCCGGCCTCGATGGCCCGGATCGCACCGTCGACTACCTGTTCTACAGCCCGAAGATCAAACGGATCGAGGCGATGGTGCGCCAGGACGATACGCTGCGCATCTCCGATCATTTGCCGGTGATTGCGCGGTTCCTGCTGCCTGCTGCTCCGTAGTCACACCCCCCTCATAACCCTGTGGGAGCGGGCTTGCTCGCGAAAGCGGTGTGTCTTCAACGTTGATGGCGGCTGACACTACGCCTTCGAGCAAGCCCACTCCCACAGGGAAAGATGCATGACTCCAGGTCAATGCACTTCCTCGAAGTCGTCATGCAGCAGCCCGAAGATCTCCCGCTTCATGTCGATAAACGCGCGCTCCATGACCATGTCCAGTGAGCGCGGGCGCTCGATCGGCACGTCGAGGATCTGCTTGATCCGCCCCGGCTTCGCGCCCATCACATAGACCCGATCGCCGAGCAGAATCGCCTCGTCGATATCGTGGGTGACGAACAGCACGGTCTTTTTGCTGTTGCCCCAGACCCGCAGCAACAGCTGTTGCATCTGCAAACGGGTCTGGCTGTCGAGTGCGCCGAACGGTTCGTCCATCAGCAGGATCTGCGGATCATTGGCCAGCGCCCGGGCAATCGCCACGCGCTGCATCATCCCGCCCGACAGTTGTTTGGCGTAGCTGTCGGCGAAGCCACTGAGGCCGACCTCATTGACGTAATAATCGACAATCTCCTTGCGCCGCGCCGCCGGCATGCCGCGCCGCTTGAGGCCGAACTCGACGTTCTGCCGCACGGTCAGCCACGGAAACAGCGTGTAGCTCTGGAACACCATGCCGCGATCGGCACCGGGGCCTTGCACTTGCTGACCGCCGACGTAGATCTCGCCAGAAGTCGGCTCGGCGAGGCCGGCGGTCAGGTATAACAGGCTCGACTTGCCACAACCCGACGGTCCGACGAGCACCGCGAACTGCTGATCCGGCACCTCGAACGACACCTGTTCCAGCGCAGTGAACGTACCGCCATCAGGCTTCTTGTAGCGCAGGCTGACCTTGTCCACTTGCAGGCGAGGGGCGGCTTGCGGCGCGGCAGCACGCGGTTCGATGAAACGATGATTGGCGGCGGTTACTGAGCCCATGCGGCAACCCTCAAGCGGAGAAAGCGGAACAGTTGATCGGTGACCAGACCCAGCAGGCCGATGATCGCGATGGCGAGGAAAATCACGTCGACCTGAAAACCGCGCATGGCTTTCAGACTCAAGTAACCGAGGCCACTCGACGCCGCGACCAGTTCGGCCACCACCAGATAAGTCCAGGCCCAGCCCATGGTCACGCGCAAGGTGTCGAGCACGCCGGGCACCGAGGCCGGGGCGATCACATGCAGCACCGCATCGCGGCGATTGGAGCCGAGGGTATAAGAGGCGTTGATCAGGTCCTTGGAAATCCCTTTGGAGACGTCAGCGATCATCACCAGTTGCTGGAAGAACACGCCGAAGATGATCACCGACACGCGCTGCTCCAGACCGATGCCGATCCACAAAATGAACAGCGGCACGAACGAGGTCACCGGCAGGTAGCGAATGAAGTTCACCAGCGGTTCGAGGAACGCCTGGACGATGCGAAAGCTGCCCATTAACAACCCCAGCGGCACCGCCACCAGCGACGACACAATGAAGCCGACCATCACCACTTCGACACTGGCCCACACATGCGTGCCGAGGGTGCCGTCGCGGCTCAGGCGCACCGCCGCTTCGAGCACCGCGCCGGGCGTTGGCAGGAACATCCCCGGGACGATGCCGCCGTAGGACAACCCGGCCCACAGGCCGATCAACAACACCCAGGCCAGACCGCTGGCGCTCCACACCACCGGCACCGGCAAACCGGTCTTGGGCGTCAGGCAGCGGCTCAGCCATGATTTGCGCTTGAACATGCGGACCTCCTAGAGCGGGCTGACGAAACGGTTGTCGACCAGCTCGTCGTGGCTGACGTTGTAGGGCTTGCCTTGCAGTTCACTGGCGGTCTCGTTGGCGAGTTTGATCAACGCGGCGCTGTCACCCGGTTTGCCCGGCGAGCCGAGAAGTTTTTCGCTCATGGCCTGATCGTAGAAACGCACACCTTTGGCGGCAGCGGCCAGTTCCTTCGGATCAGAAAGATAACCGCCGACGCCTTTGGCCATGATCGCGTAGGCCTCGTCCGGGTGTTCCTGGGTGTACTTGACCGCCTTGTACAAACCGGCGACCAGCGCCTTGACGTCCTGCGGCTGTTTTTCGATGACGCTGCAATTGAGCGCCACCACATCGACGATCACACCCGGCGTGCTGCTGCTGTCGATCAGCACCTTGCCCTGCTGCTTGTCGCGGACCATCGACAGGTGCGGTTCCCAGGTCACGGCGGCTGGCACGCGACCGGCGATGAACGCGGTGGCGGCATCGTCGGCCGTCATGTTCTGCACGGTGATGTCGCTCATTTTCATGCCATTCTTTTTCAGCAGGTACGACAGCCAGAACTGCGACGTCGAACCTTCGTTGACGGCCACCGCCTGGCCCTTGAGCTCTTGCAACGACTTCACGTCCTTGCCGACCAGCACGCCGTCACCACCATGGCTGTCATCCAGCGCCGCCACAGCCTTGAAGCAGAACTGCGGACGGTACTTGAGCACTTCGTCGATGGTCGAGGCCGAGCCGGACAGTTGCCCGGAGGCCTGGGCGGCCATGTACATCGAAGCTTCCTCAACCACCGGCAATTCGACAGTCAGACCGTTTTCCTTGAAGTAGCCCAGATCCTGAGCCAGGTACAGCGTGCCGTAGCCGACCCAGGTGGTATGGCCGATGGACAGGGTGCCGGCCTGGGCGCCAGTCGCGACCGTGGCGGCCAGGGCGGTGATTGCCAGTGGATGGGTGAGACGAATACACAAGGACTTGATCATGGAGCACTCCCGACGCTGTTGATTTAGTTTTGTCATGGGCAGTACGGCCGGCCCCGATGATGTGAATTCACGCTGCGGTCTCTGCTGGACTCTGGCGGGAAACACCGGGCTGGCAAGATCGATGGTGGCCCATGTGCGGGCTGAGGAAAATCAGGAAATTGTTGGCTGCAAATGATGAAAAAACTGCTTAAGACGCACCGTAAAAGCGCGACCTGAGCGGAGATGGTGCACAGCTTTGAAAGCAAAAGATCGCAGCCTTCGGCAGCTCCTACACAGAGCAACACTGGCCCATGTAGGAGCTGCCGAAGGCTACGATCTTTGCTTTTGAATCAACCGCAATCAGCGCAACTGAAACCAGGTGGTTTTCAACTGGGTGTATTTGTCGAACGAATGCAGCGACAGGTCACGGCCGAATCCCGATTGCTTGCCACCGCCGAACGGCACCGTCACGTCGAGGGCATCGACAGTGTTGACCGACACTGTGCCGGCACGCAGTCGTCGCGCCACGCGGTGTGCGCGATGCAGATCATCGGTCCACAGCGACGCCGCCAGCCCATACACGCTGTCGTTGGCCAGGCGCACCGCCTCGTCTTCATCATCGAACGGCACCACCGCCAGCACCGGGCCGAACACCTCTTCGCGAAACAGCGGCATGTCGGCACTCACGCCGGTAAAAATCGTCGGTTCGATGAAGTTGTCCGAGCCATTCAAGCGCCGCTGCCGACCACCAAACACAAGACTCGCACCCGCCTGCTCGGCACCGCGAATGGCGCGCATGATGCTCGCCGTCTGCCGCTGATCGACGATCGCCCCGGCACGACTTTGCGGGTCGAGCGGATCCCCCGGCAACCAGAGTTCGGCCTGGGCTTTCAGGCGCTCGACAAACTCATCATGAATCGAACGCTCGACCAGCAACCGCGAGTTCGCCGAGCACACTTCGCCCTGGTTGAAGAAGATCCCGAACGCAGCTTTTTCCGCCGCCAGATCCAGATCCTTGCAATCGGCAAACACCAGATTGGCACTCTTGCCGCCGCACTCCAGCCACACCTGTTTGAGGTTGGATTGCGCCGAGTACTGCATGAAATACTTGCCGACCTGCGTTGAGCCGGTGAATACCAGGCAATCGACATCCGGGTGCAGGCCCAAGGCTTTGCCGGTCTGCTCACCCAGCCCCGGCAACACGTTGAGCACACCCGGCGGCAGGCCCGCTTCCAGCGCCAGCTCGGCCAGACGCAACGCGGAAAACGGTGATTGCTCGGCCGGCTTGAGGATCACTGAGTTACCCGCCGCCAGTGCCGGCGCGAGCTTCCACGCGGCCATGTCCAACGGAAAATTCCACGGCACCACCGCCGCCACCACGCCCAGCGCTTCACGGGTGATGGTCGCCAGCACATTGGCGGCGCCGGGGGCGATCTGGTCGTAGAGTTTGTCGATGCTTTCGGCGTACCAGCGAAACACCCCGGCGGCGCCCGGCACATCAATGTTGTAAGCGTCCATCACCGGCTTGCCCATGTTCAGCGAATCGAGCAGGGCCAGCTCTTCGCGATGCTCCATCAGCAGATCGGCCAGCCGCAGCAGCACCTGCTTGCGCTCGGCAGGCGGACGTTGTGCCCAGATGCCGGCCTCGAACACTTGTCGCGCATTAGCCACCGTCGCGTCGACATCGTCCTCGCCACACGCGGCGACATTGGCCAGTAACCGGCCGGTGGCGGGATTGATCGCGGCGAAGGTCTGCCCCGATTGCGCGGCGCAGTGTTGACCATTGATTACGGCTTTATCGGGAAACTTCAAGGCAACGGCCTGGCGCTGCCACTCTGCAAGTTCGAACACGTCGAATGCTCCTTGGACGTTATTGTGCAGTCGATGGTGGCGCAGGCCCGGACGGGCGAAAAATAGTAAAAATGTCTTCGCAGGCAATGAAAAAACTGCTCAATCGGTTTCCCCAAAAACGCTGTGGGTGACTACTGTTCAAGGACAAAAACATCGTCGCGCAGCGGACGCGGCGGCGCACAAATTGCTTGGAAGTCGAGTCCGCTCGTCCTGAGGTTTGCCGTGGCCGCCTACAATTTGCGTCAGCTGAAATACTTCATCACCACCGTCGAATGCGGCAGCGTTGCCGAAGCCTCGCGCAAGCTGTATATCGCGCAACCGGCGATCTCTACGGCGATCAAGGGTCTGGAAGACAGCTTCGCCGTGCAACTGCTGATCCGCCATCACGCCCAGGGCGTTTCCCTGACGCCCAGCGGTGCACGGTTTTTTCGCAAGGCGCAGGAGCTGTTGCGCATGGCCCGGGAATTCGAGCAGAACGCCCTCGCCGACAACGATATCGTCGCCGGACAGATCGACATCGGCTGCTTCGAAACCGTCGCGCCGCTGTACCTGCCGCAGTTGATTGCCGGATTTTCCGCGCTGTATCCGGGAGTGAAAATCCGCATCCGCGACGGCGAGCAGCAGGAACTGGTGCAAGGCCTGACCTCGGGTACGTTCGATCTGGTGATCCTCTACGAACACGAACTTGATGCCACCATCCAGACCGAACCGCTGATGCCGGCACAACGGCCGTATGCGCTGCTGCCGGCCGATCATCGCTTCGCCCAGTACAAGCAAGTGTCGCTGCGCGATCTGTGTCTGGAACCGATGATTCTGCTCGACGTGCAGCCGAGCCGAACCTACTTCGTCAGCCTGTTCGAAGAACTCGGCCTTACCCCACGCATCGAGTTCAGCTCGCCGTCGATCGAGATGGTGCGCGGCATGGTCGGCCAGGGTTTTGGCTTCTCGGTGCTGGTGACGAAGCCGCACTCGGAGTGCACCTATGACGGCAAGAAAGTAGTGTGCGTCGACATTGTCGAAGATGTCACCGGTTCAGGCCTGGTTGCCGCATGGCTCAAACGCGGGCAACTGACCAAACCGGCGCAGTTGTTCGCCGATTATTGCCGGGAACAACTGACGGGCAAGGCTACGATCTTTTGATCTTCAGGTGCCGCGTGGCTTGGCCCGTGCCGTGGCCTCGGCCACCAACGGATCATCCGGCCAGTAATGCTTCGGATAACGCCCCTTCAGATCCTTCTTCACCTCGGCATAGGTGCTGCGCCAGAAGTTGGCCAGATCCTGCGTCACCTGCACCGGCCGGCGCGCCGGGGACAACAGGTGCAGCTTGACCACTTGCCGGCCGCCGGCAATTCGCGGCGTCTCGGCGAGGCCGAACAGCTCCTGCAAACGCACCGCGAGAATCGGTGGCTGTTCGCTGTAATCCAGACGAATCGATGACCCCGACGGCACGCTGATGTGGTGCGGCGCCAGCTCATCAAGCTTCTGCGGCAACGGCCACGGCAGCAGATTGCGGACGATGCTCGACAGGTCAAGATTGGCGAAATGGCTGAGCCGCGAGACCTTGCCCAGGTAAGGCATTAACCAATGCTCGAGGGTTTTCAGCAAGGTTGCGTCGCTGACATCCGGCCATTGGCTTTCAGCCTGAGCGTTCAGATCCAATTGCCGCAACAGGGCAACCCGCGCCTGCCACTGGCGCAATTCCGGCGTCCACGGCAACAACTCCAGCCCCTTGCGCCGCACCAGATTGACCAGCGCCTGACTGCGCGCCGCTTCGTCGAGACCGGTCAACGGTTCGCGGCTGAGGATCAGTTCGCCGACCTTGCGCTGACGCTCGGCGCGCAGCACGCCTTCGCGCTCGTCCCAGTCCAGTTGATCGACGACGTGCACTTGCTCGGCGAGCACCGAATCGAACAGCGCCGGATCGAAATCCGCCGCCAGGTAAATCCGTTCCTCACGCTGACCCTGACGGCTGCCGAGGTCGGCAATAACGATCCACGCTTCCTTCATCAGGCTGTCGGCTTCGGCAAACAACGCCGCCCGACCATTGGCCAGACGATATTCGGCGCCACCGGCACGCCGCTGCTGGGCAACCCGATCCGGGTAGGCCAGCGCCAGCAGCGCTCCGAGCCAGCGTGGGTGATCGGGATCGCTGACCGGCTCGCTGGCCTTGCCGCGCAGGTAACCGCGATATTGTCGCGCCAGTTGCCGCGCACGTTGCACACCACCCTGTGCACCGCGTGCCGCGCGTTCTTCGCCGGAGAGCAGCACCAAGCGGCTGTGCAGATCGGCACCCGCACCGCGCAAAATGTCGCGCTCGCCGAGCAGTGCGGCGACGTCGCACGCCATGTGCGCCAGCCCCAGCGCCTGACCGCGCAGCAACAGATGGGCGATGCGCGGATGCGCCGGCAATTCGGCCATGGCCTGACCGTGGGAAGTCAACGCCTCGCCTTCAAGTGCGCCCAGGCGCTGCAACAAATCCTGCGCCTGGGCATAGGCCGCTGCCGGCGGCACATCGAGCCAGACCAGTTCGCCCGGGGTCACGCCCCAGCGTCCGAGTTGCAGCGCCAGGCTCGCCAGATCCGCCGACAGAATTTCGGCACTACCGTAAGCGGCGAGTTGCTCGTGCTGATCCTGCGACCACAAGCGGTAACACACACCCGGCTCTAGACGCCCCGCCCGGCCCGCACGCTGGGTGGCACTGGCCCGGGAAATGCGCTGCGTATCGAGGCGGGTCATGCCGCTGCCGGGATCGAAACGCGGCACCCGCGCCAGCCCGGCGTCGATCACTACGCGCACGCCGTTGATGGTCAGGCTGGTCTCGGCGATGTTGGTCGCCAGCACCACTTTGCGCTGGCCGGTCGGCGCCGGGTCGATGGCAGCGCGCTGGGCATTCAGATCCAGTTCGCCGTGCAACGGGCAGAGCAATACGTCTTCACGCTCGCCGATGGCATCGCTCAGTTGCTGATGCACGCGACGGATTTCCGCCTGCCCCGGAAGGAACACCAGCAAGCTGCCGCTTTCATCGTGCAGGGCTTCAAGTACGGTCTGGGTCACGCGCTGATCGATGTATTCGCCGGGCTGGAACGGTCGACCCCAGCGCATCGTCACCGGGTACATGCGCCCTTCGCTGCGCAGGATCGGCGCGTCATCCAGCAACCCGGCCAGACGCTCGCCTTCCAGCGTGGCGGACATCAGCAGAATCTTCAGCGGCTGTTCAGCGCGGAACAGTTCACGACCGTTCAAACTCAAGGCCAAGGCCAGATCGGCGTCGAGGCTGCGTTCGTGGAATTCGTCGAAGATCAGCAGACCGACGCCTTCCAGCGCCGGATCATCCTGCAGACGCCGGGTGAGGATGCCTTCGGTGACCACTTCGATACGGGTATTGGGGCCGACCTTGCTGTCGAGGCGGATGCGATAGCCGACGGTTTCGCCAACCTTCTCGCCCAGTTCGCTGGCCAGACGTTCTGCGGCTGCACGCGCAGCGAGACGGCGCGGTTCGAGCATCAGAATGGTCTGCCCGGCCAGCCACGCTTCATCGAGCAAGGCCAGGGGCACGCGGGTGGTTTTACCGGCGCCAGGCGGTGCTTCGAGCACGGCTTCGTGGCGTGTCGCCAAGGCTTCACGCAGGGCGGGTAAAACTTCATCGATCGGCAAAGAAATCATGCTGGCTCCCCAGGGCATGCCCACAGTAAATTGCGAGTCGCGTTAAAGCTGTGAGCGTGCCAGGCAAGGCGCGGGACGCAGGTAAGGGTCGTTTCCTTGCCAAGTTCCGCAACGCAGCATGGCGCGTTCACAGCTTTAGCCCGGAGGGCCGAACCCCGCCAGGATTCATGAACCTTCACGCGGTGTCGATCTGGAGAAAACAACTTCAATCCTCAACGTATTTCGGTGGGGTGAGACGAGGCCGCAATTTACTGTGGGCGCGCCCTGCCGAGGGCGAGTATAACGGCGAACTGCCGGGCGTTTGTCAGGGTCTTAATTTCAAATGACGACGCTTCGTTTTCAAATGACTCAGGAGATTTTCCATGCGCTTACCTTCTCGCCTGATCGGCGGTGTACTGGTCGCCACCCTGCTCACTCAACTCACGGCCTGCGGTTCGATTTTCTACCCGGATCGTCGCGGCCAGATCGACGGCAAGATCGACCCGGCGATTGCCGTGCTCGACGCAGTGGGCCTGCTGTTCTACGTCATTCCCGGCCTGATCGCTTTCGCGGTCGACTTCACCACTGGCGCGATCTATTTCGAACCGGGCCACACCGCTCAGGTCGATCCGGCCAAGCTCAAACAGGCGGTCGGCCCGGACGGTCAGGTCGATAACCTCAAGTTGCAGGCTATTCTCGAAACTGAACTGGGCCGCAACCTGCCACTGGACGATCCGCGCCTGATCCAGCACAAGGGCAGCACGCAACAACTGGCGATGTTTGGCCTGCAACCCGCCGCATAAGGAAATCACATGACCACCAGCCCCGAACACGCCCGCCTGCTGCGGCTGGCAACCCGCGCTTCGGTGGCGGTGGCTTGCACGCTGATCATCGCCAAAGCCATCGCCTGGTGGCTGAGTGGTTCGGTGAGCATGCTCGCCGGCCTCACCGACTCGGCGCTGGATGGCGTCACCTCGCTGCTCAATCTGCTGGCGGTGCATTACGCGCTGCGCCCGGCCGATGACGATCACCGTTACGGCCACGGCAAGGCCGAATCGCTGGCGGGCATGGCGCAGGCGCTGTTCATCGGTGGCAGTGCGGTGCTGATTGCGTTTCAGGCGTATGAGCGCATTCAGCAACCGGAGCCGCTGGGCGCGCCGTGGCTGAGCATCGGCGTGATCGTGTTCTCGCTGCTGCTGACCGCGGCGTTGCTGACGCTGCAACATCGAGTAATCAAGCAGACCGGCTCCAACGCCGTGCGCGCCGACTCGCTGCACTACCGGTCGGACATGCTGCTCAACGGCAGCATTCTGATCGCGCTGATCCTCGCCGGCATGGGCTTTCATCAACTCGATGCGTGGTTCGGCCTGGGGATTGCCGGGTACATTTTGTGGAGTGCGATCCAGATCGCCCGAGAAAGCTTTTCGGTGCTGATGGATGAAGAGCTGCCAACCGATGTCAGTCAGCACATGCTCGAACTGGCCTGCGGCGTACCCGGTGTGTTGGGCGCGCATGACTTGCGCACACGGATCTCGGGTAACCACTGGTTTGTGCAATTGCATCTGGAATTGCCGGGAGAGCTGACCTTGTCAGTCGCCCACGGCATCAGCGATCAGGCGGCCGATGCGATTCACGCCGCCTACCCGCGGGCCGAAGTGCTGGTGCACGCCGACCCGCAGGAAGTGGTCAAGACCGAACGGGCACAAACCCGGATTCAGTAAGACACCTGATAACCGCGACTGCTCAGGCAATTACCCTGAGCCTGACGGTACGCCTGCACCACTTGGGGCGCCGGCTGATATGTCGCGGTGCGCGGATCGAAACCGCTCTGCTGCACGGCGTATTGGTAGCACTGATAACCGTCCTGCTGCACCTGCTCCGGCGACTGGCCGTTGGCCGGATAAGCCTGCACGTCATACCCCTGGCTTTGTGGTTGAGGTGACGGCGGCTGAACCGGCGGCTCGACCACCACGTAATCCTGGGTCGACTCCTCATACGCATAGTACGAACCGGCAGCGAGGAACAGCAGCGCACCGCCGATCCACACTTCACGGGCGTAGTCCGGCAAATAGTGGGTACGAATGCCCCGTGGCGGCTGCACGACGATGTAGCGTGGGCCTTGCGGGCGATACCAGTAGCCACCGGAATAGAAGTAGTCTTGGCCGCGATACGGCACGCGGTATTCGCGATCCGGGAAGCGGTCGATCACATGCCCCGGGCGGTATTGCGGGCCGGGGCCCCAACCGTTGCCATGCCCGTCCGGGCGACCCGGCCAGCGATTATCGTTGGGCCGATTGTTGCCGGCCTGCCAGTGCTGGTTGTTGTAGCCGTTTTGCGGACGCTCGTCGCGGTAGTAACCCTGGCGCGGCTCCTGAGTCTGGCGCACGGCGTCGGGCCGTGGCTGGATCGGCAGGTTGTTGGCCGGTGGCGGCGGTGGCTGATGCACGGGGGCCGGTTGATTCGGCGCGCGGTTCTGGTTCTGCCACTGACCATTGTTGTGCTCGAACTGGCGACTGTTGTCGCCACGAATGATTTCGTTGTTTTGCGGACGAGGTTGATTTTGCGGCGGCGGATTGTTCTGCCCGTGCGGCGGATTGTTGCCACCATGGCCTTGATTGTTGCCCTGATGCTCCGGACCACGCCCGTCATTCTCGGGACCACGGTTCTGCGGCTCATCGGCAAGCGCTTGCGCACTGACACTCACACATAGCAAACCAACACTGGCCAGACGCCAGATGCGCGACTTCATGCTTTTCCTCACTGCGGGCTAGGCCTGTAATTGAGTGGACCTGTAGCTAAGACCGGGAAACCACAGTCCGGGTTCTGCGACAGGTTATCAGTCACGCAACTTATTTATTGAGGCCGGCATTCTCCGTGGCGGGCAAATCGCAGGCAAGAAAAAAGGGAGACCCGTCGGCCTCCCTTTAGAGAACTTCGTCCTGGCTCGACGCTTTTGACGTCGGCTCACCTCACGCCGTCTTCTGGACAGTGTGCAGCTCGGGGGCCGGCACATCCCCGGTGGGGGTGGCGGCCGCGGCGGGCCTGATTGGGCGGGCCGCAGTGGACTGTGTTACCGAGCAGTGATTCTGGTGATAAGAATAGGCCGCGAGGCGCGACAGAGGATTGCGAAGATTGCTCAAATAAACACCGCTTGCGCAATTTTTAACCCTGGATAGATAATCCGCCGCAATAGTTACAACCAAGGACAGATTCATGAGCAAACTCGACCGTTATGACCTGAGCATTTTGGCGGAATTGCAGCGCGACGCCCGCATCTCCAACCAGGAACTGGCCGAGCGCATCGGTCTGTCGCCCTCCCCTTGCTCGCGCCGGGTCAAGCAACTGGAAGACGACGGCTACATCTCGCGCCAGGTCGCCTTGCTCGATCGCAAGATGCTCGGCCTGAGCCTGACCGCCTACGTGCTGATCGGCATGGACCGGCACACACCGGAGCGTTTCGAGAACTTCGAAGCGGCGATCCGCACCCTGCCGCAGGTGCTGGAATGCAGCCTGGTGACCGGCGTGGATGCCGACTATCAGTTGAAAGTGGTGGTGCCGGACATGGATCACTATCAGAAACTGCTGCTGGGGCATCTGACCCGGATTGAAGGCGTAACCAGCGTGCGTTCGAGTTTTGTGTTGAATCAGGTGCTCAATAGCACTGAATTGCCGCTGACGCATCTGCGCAGCTAATCAAAAGCCCCTCACCCCAGCCCTCTCCCGGAGGGAGAGGGGGCCGACCGAGGCGTCTGGCATCATCCATCGACCTGAACCTTCGAGTCGATTATGGATTCACAGACGCAAGATCAGGTCGGTGTAACTCGTGAGCATCGCACGGTCAGTCCCCTCTACCTCTGGGAGAGGGCCAGGGTGAGGGCCAGGCTTCGGATCAGACCCAGATCAATGCCACCCAACGAACCTTGGCATATAATCGCCGCGCCCTTTTAGCCGCGCGCATGCCGGAGAACTCTAATGGATCCTGCAGTATTCGAAGAGTGGATGATGACTGGCCTGGTCAGCATCCTGATCATTTTCATGGGTTTCATCGTCTGGGATCTGGCGAAGAAGTCCAAGGCCGGGCGTTTCGGCTCGTTCATCCTGTTCTTCGTCCTGGGCCTGGGCGTGGCCGCATTCATCATCAAGAGTGTGGTGATCGGCCTGATCGAATCCGGCGCTCTATAGACGCGCCGGCACTTCTTTCCACTGACCCTGATCGAGCCCTTCGAGCGTCCAGTCGCCAATCCGCACCCGCACCAGCCGCAATGTCGGCAACCCCACCGCGGCGGTCATCCGCCGTACCTGACGGTTGCGCCCTTCACGAATCACCAGCTCCAGCCAACTGGTCGGCACCGTCATGCGAAAGCGCACCGGCGGATTGCGCGGCCACAGTTCAGGTTCCTCCAGTTGCCGGGCCTCGGCAGGCAAAGTCATGCCGTCATTCAACTCGACGCCTTCGCGCAGACGCTGCAACTGCTCGTCTGTCGGCACGCCTTCGACCTGCACCCAGTAAGTCTTCGCCAGTTTGTGTTTCGGATCAGCGATGCGCGCCTGCAACTGGCCGTCATTAGTCAGCAACAACAAGCCTTCGCTGTCGCGATCAAGGCGTCCGGCCGGATAGATACCGGGCACGTCAATGTAATCCTTGAGCGTCGCCCGCCCGCCTTCGTCGCTGAACTGCGTCAGCACATCGAACGGTTTGTTGAACAGGATCAGCTTCGGCTCGGCCGGCGGCGCCTTGGCGACACGACGTGGAGCTGAGGAGGATGGCTTCGCACCGGGACGGCGGGAAGGAGGACGCGGGGGACGGGACATGGGCAAAACAACATCTGGCGATCTGGGCTGACAATGCTAGTGCCCCGACCGCCAAATGACCACGACTAACCGTTAACGGAACGGCGGCTCGTCGAAGCTGCGCAGTTTGCGCGAGTGCAGCGAGTTGAGTTCGGTGCGCAGCAGATCCACCGCCTCGATGCCGATCTTCAAGTGCTGGCTGACCGCACGCTCGTAGAACGCGTTGGCCGAGCCCGGCAGCTTGATTTCACTGTGCAGCGGTTTGTCCGAAACGCACAGCAGCGTGCCGTATGGCACCCGCAGGCGATAACCCTGGGCGGCGATGGTGCCGCTTTCCATATCCACGGCCACGGCGCGGGACAGGTTGATCAACGGACGTTCCTGCGCCCAACGCAGCTCCCAGTTGCGGTCGTCGTAGGTCAGCACGGTGCCGGTGCGCAGGCGTTTTTTCAGCTCTTCGCCCTTCTCGCCGGTGATATTGGCCGCGGCTTGTTGCAGCGCCAGCTGCACTTCGGCGAGCGCCGGGATCGGAATGTTCGGCGGTACTACGCGGTCGAGAATCCCGTCGCGACGCATATAGGCGTGAGCCAGCACGTAGTCGCCGATGGTCTGCGACTGCCGCAGACCGCCACAGTGGCCGATCATCAGCCAGCAATGCGGACGCAGCACCGCCAGGTGGTCGGTGATGTTCTTGGCGTTGGACGGGCCGACACCGATGTTGACCAGGGTCACACCGTGGCCGTCATTGGCGATCAGGTGATAGGCCGGCATCTGGTAGCGGTGCCAGACCACGCCAGCGGCAATCGCCGACGCTTCGCCGTGATCCATGCCCTTCTCGATGATCACGTTGCCCGGCAGCACCATGCGCACGAAACGCGGGTCGTTGCGCAGTTGTTCCAGGCCATGAACGATGAACTGGTCGACATAGCGGTGGTAGTTGGTCAGCAGAATCCACGGCTGCACATGGCGCCAGTCGCTGCCGGTGTAGTGCACCAGGCGACGCAGGGAAAAGTCGACGCGCGCGGCATCGAACAGCGCCAGTGGCAGCGGATCGGTGTTTTCCCAATCGTAGAGACCGTCGGCGATGCCATCGGTGGCGGCGGACAGGTCGGTACTCGGGAACACCCGCGCCAGCACCGCAGCGGTAACGCCGGAGCCGGCCAGTTCATCGCCCTGCTCGACCACGTACGGATACGGAATGTTCTGCTGACTGACGCCGACTTCCACGGTCACGGTGAAGTCGTGCATCAACGGCACCAGCTGTTCCAGCAGGTATTTGCGGAACGCCTTCGGATGGGTGACGGTGACGCTGTAGGTGCCCGGCAATTGCACCTTGGCGTAGGCGCGGGTGGTCTGCGGCACTTCGCCCTGACACAGGTAGGTCAGACGCAGTTCGGGGTAACGAAACAGAGCACGCTGTTCGGCGTCGGGCTCGACGCGATCCTTGAGATACCGCTTGAGCGCCGAGTTCAGCGCAGTGGTGGCCCGCTCATGCAACTCGGCCAGACGATCCACGGCTTGTTCGGCGGTTTGAACGACAATAAACGCTTCGGTCACGATCAGCTTCCTGTGTTCTGACTTGCAGAGCTTCATCTTGCCTGCAACATCGCGTCACGGGAACAGTGGCGTTGTGGCTATACCCAAATCTCCCTGTCAATGGAGATCCCCCTGTGGGAGCGGGCTTGCTCGCGAATGCGCAGTGTCAGTCGACCTATCCATTGACTGACACACCGCATTCGCGAGCAAGCCCGCTCCCACAAGGGGATTTGTGTTGGGTCAGAAACCCTGCGGAGTTGAGCGGGCGACGATGGCTTCGACGTCCAGCCCACGCGGCAGTGCACCGTAGACCCGGCCGCCACCGCTCAAACGGCTGGCAATAAACGCATCACTCACTGCTGAGTTTCCGGCCTCCAGCAACAGCTTGGCCTGCAGCCCCAGCGCAATGTCCTCGGTCAACTGCCGCGCCCGATACTGAATGTCGCTGGTGTCCTTGAACTGTGCCTGCAACAGCTGGATATGCGCGGCCAAACGCTTATCGCCATGGCCATCGCCCAATTCGCTGAACAACACATCGAGCACACCCGGTTCTTTCGACAGCGCACGCAATACGTCCAGGCACTGCACATTGCCCGAGCCTTCCCACGTCGAGTTGACCGGCGCCTCGCGATACAGGCGCGGCAGAATGCTTTCCTCGACATACCCCGCGCCGCCCATGCATTCGGCAGCTTCATTGATCATTCCGGGGGCGCGTTTGCAGATCCAGTATTTGCCCACCGCCGTCACCAGCCGGGCGAATTGCGCTTCATGGCGATCATCCAGATGATCCAGTGCCTTGCCCATGCGCAGACTCAGCGCCAGTGCGGCTTCGCTTTCCAGGGCCAGATCGGCCAGCACGTTCTGCATCAACGGTTGCTCGCTGAGCAGTTTGCCGCCGACCTTGCGGTGCGCGCAGTGGTGGCTGGCCTGGGTCAGCGCCTGACGCATCAAGGCGCTGGAGCCGACCATGCAATCGAAACGGGTCATCGCCACCATCTCGATGATGGTCGGCACGCCACGCCCCTCTTCGCCGACCATCCATGCCAGCGCGCCGCGAAACTCCACTTCACTGGAGGCGTTGGACTGGTTGCCGAGTTTGTTTTTCAGGCGCTGGATGTAGAACTGATTGCGCGTGTCGTCCGGGCGATGGCGCGGCAGCAGGAAGCAGGTCAGGCCCTTGTCGGTCTGCGCCAGCGTGAGGAACGCATCGCACATCGGCGCCGAGCAGAACCACTTGTGCCCGAGCAGTTCATAGGCTTGGCCCGGGCCACTGGCGCCCACCGGATAGGCCTTGGTAGTGTTGGCGCGCACGTCGGTGCCGCCCTGTTTTTCGGTCATCGCCATGCCGATGGTCACGCCAGCCTTGTGCGCCATGCCGACGTTGCGCGGGTCATATTCGGTGGCGAGGATCTTCGGTAGCCACTGTTCAGCCAGATCCGGCTGCAAGCGCATGGCCGGGACGCTGGCGAAGGTCATGGTCAACGGGCAACCGCTGCCCGCCTCGGCCTGGCTGTGCAAATAGCTCATGGACGCACGGGCGACATGCGCGCCGTCCTGCGGATGAGCCCATGGCAACGAGGTCAAACCATGTTCGATCGCGGTGCGCATCAGCTCGTGATAAGCGGGATGGAATTCCACCAGATCAATGCGATGACCGTAGCGGTCATGGCTGACGAATACCGGTTTGTTCTGATTGGCGAGGAACCCGGCCTCCATCAGCGGCCCACCGGCCAGAGCGCCGTAGGTGTCGATCCGCGACTCGGCCCAACCGGCGCCAAAACGGCGCGACCACTCCTGCAGCGGCAGATCAATGCGGTACAGGTTGGCGCCGTCCAGCGACGGTGGCTGGTTGGTGACTTCGTGGGTTTCGGCGAACTGATGCAGGTTCATGACGGGGCTCCTTTGGTCAGCCAAGGAATCCAGTTAAGCACCGGGCCGCCGCTGATCAAAGTGTCATATGCGCCGAACTTCCGGCGCTTTCACCCTATTACGCGCTGAGCACCCGACGCTCCAGCGCCGTTTGCAGGTCTTCGAATTTCACCGGTTTGTTCAGGTAATCGATGCGCGTGCCCGGTGCGCAATGCTCGCGATCCGTGCCCAGGGCCAGCATGAACACCGGCAGATTGGCGCAGCCGGGCAACCCATGAATCTGGCAGCACAACGAGGCCCCTTCGTGGCTGGGCAACTGGCAATCGATCAGCACCGCATCGAAGGCCTCGCGCTGCAGATAATCCAGCGCCGCCGCGCCGTTGTCCGCCGTGCGTACGCGGAACCCCAGTTTGAGCAGCATGCCGCGCATCACCAGTTGGTTGACGCTGTTGTCATCCACAAGCAACACCGTGCAGTCCTGCGGCGCACGGCTGCGCTCGTGCAGCGCGTCCGCGGTTGGTGCCGCTTCGACTTCCGGCAGCTCGAACTCGACATCCAGTTGAAAACGGCTGCCGCTGCCAGGTTGGGAGCGGTGTGTGAGCTTGCCGCCGAGCAGTTCCACCAGTTGCCGACAGATCGCCAGCCCCACGCCCAGCCCACCGTATTCGCGGGTCATCGAGCCATCGAGCTGGAAGAAGCGCTGATACATCGTCGCCTCGCCCAGATCGGTGAAACCGATGCCGGTGTCGATCACCGCAAACGACAGTGCCAAGCGATTGCCCGCCGACGGTTTGCCGGTCACTCGCAGCGCGAGACCACCGACCCGGGTGAACTTGATCGCGTTGTCCAGCAGGCACTCCAGGCACTGCGCCAGTTTGGCGCTATCGCCGTGCAAGCGATCCGGCAGGGTCGGCAGTACCTCGACCTTGAAGTCCAGCGACTTGCTCGCCGCGTTGCCATCGAACTGCATGCGCAAGGCCTCGACAACCGCGCGCAGGCTGAAGCTGCCCGGCGTCGCCTTGAGCTTGCCGGCCTGCAGTTCGGTGAGGGTGAGGATGCCGTTGACCATGCGCATCATGTCCCGGGCGGAACCGGCGGCGGTTTGCTGGTATTGCTCCAGTTCAGGTTCCAGCTCGACGGTCTGCATCAGCTCCAGCGAACCGATCACGCCGTTCATCGGCGTGCGCAATTCGTGGGTCAGGGTCGCGAGGAATTCATCCTTGAGCTTGTTGCTATGGGCCAGTTGCTGGTTGAGCACTTCGAGCTTCTGCCCGGCGTCGAACAGGGTCTGCGCCTGTTGCTCGCGCATGGCGTTGATGCGATCCGCCAGCGCCAGCGACAGCAGCGCAACTTCGATCGCCGAGCCGATCTGACTGGCGTACATGGTCAGGAACACGTTCGGCAGCAGGCCGAGCACCATCAGCGTATTGACGATGCCGCCGAGCAGGAATGCCGACCAGGCAATGATGAAATAACGTGCCACGCGCAAGCCGCGCCACCAGGCGAGAATCCCGGCGGCGAAGATCACCACGGTGAACACCAGCGCCAACAGGGTCGCCAGGCGCAACGACAAGGCGTAACTGGTCATCAGCGACAGCCCGACCACCAGCGCGCCGAATGCGATCAGGGCGATCAGCAAGCGGTCGAGCCAGCGGCTGTGGGTTCTTGTCTGCAGGAAACTGCGGGCGAACTGGCTGCCGAACAGGCCGGCGCAGCCGATGAAAAACGGTGTGGAGGCGTTGGTCCACCACGGATTGTCCGGCCAGAAATACTCGACCGCCGCGCCGTTCACCGACAGTTGATAAAGGCCGAACGAGGCAATGTAGAAGATGTAATAGAGGTAACTGGTGTCGCGCACGCTCAGGTAGATGAACAGGTTGTAGACCAGCATCCCCAGCAGCACGCCATAAATGATCCCCAGCACATACAGGCGCACCGGTTGATCCTCGAGGTACGCGGTGCTCGACCATAAGGTCACCGGCGCCTGGATCGAACCTTCACTGGCCAGGCGCAGGTACACGGTGCGTTGTTGCTCCGGCTTGAACTCAAGGTCGAACAGGTAGTTGTTCTGGCGGATCTCGCGACTGGCGAACGGCAAGGCGTCGCCGGTTTGCCGGATCAGTCGGTAGTCGCCATTGGCATCGGCCATATAAAGGTCGAGGTGATCAAGCGGCGGATACGCCAGTTCCAGCAGCCAGGTGCGCTGGGCGGCCGGATTGTTCGGGCGGTAATGCAGGTCGATCTTCAGCCAGAACGCCGAGCGCGAGTAACCGGCATTGAGCGTGGCTTTATCGTGAGGTTTGAAATTGCCCGCCGCCGCTTGAGCGCGGACGTCGGCGATGCTCGCCTGACCGCTTGGGTCCTCGAACACTTGCAATGAGCGGCCCAGGGGAAGGCTCTGGGTATTTTCGTCGAACTCGACGGCGCTTGCGAAGAGGGGCAAGCAGAACAGCAACATCAGCAAATAGCGCATTGAAGCCCCAGCGTGGCTCGTCCGGTTGTGTCAGGAAGCCCCCCATTCCCTTTGAGTAGACGTAAAACCGGTATTACCTGTTATTGGTTTGGATCCAGACTAGCATAGCCGTTGATGGCCATTGAGCACCATCGAAATTTTTCCTACAAAGGCTCTAGAACGGGCGTTTCAGAGCAAAGCAGCGAGCTAGAGCTGTTGAGTTGGTCAGCTCAATCATTGCGATCCGCTTTTGTGGCGAGGGAGCTTGCTCCCGCTCGGCTGCGCAGCAGTCGTAAAACCTGTAAATGCGCGGTGCCTGAATAAATGCAGGGGGCTGCTTCGCAACCCAGCGGGAGCAAGCTCCCTCGCCACAATGGTAGCTGCAGTGTTGTCCGACAATCTGCTCGCAAACACCATCAGGACTGAACCCCAAAATCAGGTTTGGTGGTAAGCTCGCGCACCATGAATATCTACAGCTCCCGCCCCGTTGTCCTCTGTCTCTCCGGCCACGACCCCAGTGGTGGCGCCGGCTTGCAGGCAGATATCGAAGCCCTGCTCGCGCAGGGTTGCCATGCGGCTCCGGCCGTCACCGCCCTGACCGTGCAAGACACCGTCAACGTCACTGACTTCCGCGTCCTCGACCGTGAGTGGGTACTGGCCCAGGCCAATGCCGTGCTCAACGACTCCGAAGTCGCTGCGGTCAAACTGGGCATGCTCGGTTCGCTGGAAATGGTCGACACCGTGGTCGAACTGCTTTCGGCGCACCCGCACCTGCCGGTGGTCTGCGACCCGGTGCTGCGTGCTGGCGGCGGCGGACGCCTGGGCAAGGACGAAGTCGGTTATGCGATGCGCGAGCGTCTGCTGCCGCTGTCGATCATTGCCACCCCCAACCTTCCCGAAGCGCGGATTCTCGCCGAATTGCCCGAAGGCACGGCGGACGAGTGCGCGGAAAAACTCTTGCCGTTCGTCAAAAACCTGCTGATCACCGGCGGCCATGGCGACGAAACTGAAATCCACAATCGCCTGTACAGCCGTGACGGCCTGCGTGAAACCTTCTATTGCCAGCGTTTGCCGGGCAGTTATCACGGTTCCGGCTGCACATTGGCCAGCGCCCTCGCCGGTCGGCTGGCCCAGGGTGAAAACCTTGCCAGCGCCGTGCGTACTGCACTGGATTACACCTGGCGCACCCTGCGCGACGCCGAACAACTGGGCAAAGGCCAGTTCGTGCCACGTCGCCTGCCGCTGGATTTTTGCTCGTAACGTCGTGAGGTCTGCCTGATGAAACTCCGTGGCCTGTACGCCATCACCGACAGCCAATTGCTGGCGGGCAAGTTTCTGTCGTACGTGGAGGCGGCGCTGGAAGGCGGCGTCACCCTGCTGCAATACCGCGACAAAAGCAGCGACGAGGCCCGCCGTCTGCGCGAGGCCGAAGCGCTGCGTAACCTGTGCGAGCGCTACAAGACGCAGTTGATCATCAACGATGACGCCGAACTGGCCGCGCGTCTCAACGTCGGCGTGCACCTGGGCCAGACCGACGGCCCGCTGTCGCCGACCCGCGCCCTGCTCGGCTCCAAGGCGATCATCGGTTCGACCTGCCACGCGCAGCTCGAACTGGCTGAACAGGCCGCCAAGGAAGGCGCGAGTTATGTCGCCTTCGGCCGCTTCTTCAATTCCAACACCAAACCCGGCGCGCCAAGCTGCAGCCTCGATCTGCTCGACGAGGCCAAACGCAAGCTGCACCTGCCGGTCTGCGCGATTGGCGGCATCACCCTCGACAATGCCGGGCCGCTGGTGGCCCACGGGGTCGACCTGCTGGCGGTGGTCCACGGTTTGTTCGGTGCCGAGAGCACCGCCGAAGTGACCCGCCGCGCCCGCGCCTTCAACGAACTTCTGAAAATCTGATTTGAGAGCCCGATCATGTCTCGTTCCGAAACCCTGTTTGCCAATGCCCAGAAACACATTCCCGGTGGCGTGAACTCGCCGGTTCGCGCGTTCAAGAGCGTGGGCGGCACACCGCTGTTCTTCAAGCATGCCGAAGGCGCCTACGTCACCGACGAAGACGACAAGCGCTATGTGGATTACGTCGGTTCGTGGGGGCCGATGATCCTCGGCCACAGCCACCCGGATGTGCTCGACGCGGTGCGCAATCAGCTGCAACACGGCCTGTCCTACGGCGCACCGACCGCGATGGAAACCGAGATGGCCGATCTGGTCTGCTCGCTGGTGCCGTCGATGGACATGGTGCGCATGGTCAGCTCCGGCACCGAAGCGACCATGAGCGCGATTCGTCTGGCCCGTGGTTACACCGGTCGGGACAGCATCATCAAGTTCGAAGGCTGCTACCACGGCCACTCCGACAGCCTGCTGGTCAAGGCCGGTTCCGGCGCGCTGACCCAAGGTGTGCCGAGCTCCGCCGGTGTCCCGGCAGCGTTTGCCAAACACACCCTGACCCTGCCGTTCAACGACATCGACGCAGTGGAAAAGATGCTCGCCGAAGTCGGTCAGGACGTCGCCTGCATCATCGTCGAGCCAGTCGCTGGCAACATGAACTGCGTACCACCGGCGCCGGGTTTCCTCGAAGGCCTGCGTTCGCTCTGCGACAAGCATGGCGTGGTGCTGATTTTCGACGAAGTGATGACCGGTTTCCGCGTTGCCCTCGGCGGCGCCCAGGCGCACTACGGCGTGACCCCGGACCTGACCACGTTCGGCAAGATCATCGGTGGCGGCATGCCGGTCGGCTGCTTCGGCGGCAAGCGTGAAATCATGGAGCGCATCGCGCCGCTGGGCCCGGTGTACCAGGCCGGCACCTTGTCGGGCAACCCGCTGGCGATGGCCGCCGGTCTGACCACCCTGCGCCTGATCAGCCGTCCGGGGTTCCACGCCGAACTGACCGACTACACCACGCGCCTGCTCGACGGCCTGCAACAACGCGCCGATGCGGCGGGCATTCCGTTCGTGACCACGCAAGCGGGTGGCATGTTCGGCCTGTACTTCAGCGGCGCCGACGACATCGTCACCTTTGAAGACGTGATGGCCAGCGACGCGGCAATGTTCGGGCGCTTCTTCCACCTGATGCTCGAAGGCGGCGTTTATCTGGCACCGAGCGCTTTCGAAGCCGGTTTTACGTCGATCGCCCACGGCGAAACCGAGCTGAAAATCACCCTGGACGCTGCCGAGCGCGCCTTCGCCGCACTGAAGTAATGGCCGTCCCGCTGACGTTGGCCATGGCCAGCGTCAGCTTTTACCTACACCCACGCCGTTTTTCCCACGCCTCTGCTAAAAATCCGCCAGAAAGTGGGCGATATATTCCCCGCGCAGCAGAAAAACGAGTAAAGACTTTGTAAGGTTGGCCCCGCTTATTTCATAATGCGCGCTTATTGGATCCCTCGATGGGTCCGCGTGCCCTTCAGAGGTAAGTCGATTCCCATGAACCGCACCGGCCGCACCCTTGCCTTGGGCTGCCTGTTGCTCCTTCAGCCCCTGCTCGCGCATGCACAAGCAGGCGGCAACTCGTTGTTGATCCCGGCGATGGGTCGTTGCACCCTCAATACTCAGCCGCAAGACGTCACGCAGGCACTGGCTGCCTGCCAGAAAGCGGCGGATGAAGGGGATGCGCAAGCGCAATACGAGTTGGGTGAGTTCTACTACGACGGCAAGAATGCGCCGCGCGACCTCAATCAAGCCCTGAGCTATTTCGAAAAGGCCTCGTTGCAAGGCCATGCTCAGGCACAGTTCAAGCTCGGCACCATGTTCTTCCACGGCGAAGGCGTGCAGGCCAACAACATTCAGGCGTACATCGTGCTGAAGATGGCCGCGGTCAACGGCGCCGAAGATGCGCTGGACACCGCCGACGAGGTCTCGGAAAAAATGTCCCGCGAAGACCTCGAAACCGCGACCCAGGTGCTCGGGCAAATTTTCCGTAAATACCTGATGGAACTGCAGAGCGCGGATGGGCGTACGCCGTTTTCGCCACTTCCCTGATTTTTGCGCCGACCTTTCCGGCCCCTTCGCGAGCAAGCTCGCTCCCACAGTAGATCTCCAGTGTTCAGAGGATCCCCTGTGGGAGCGACGGTGCGACGATTCGACTTGCTCGCGAATGAGACGACTCGGTTTTGCGGCTTACTTCTCAGGCATCGGCATCGGAAACGGCATCACATTGCCGACCGCGCCACGGGCTTCGCTGATTTTCGGGGTGCCCAGACGCTCCACCTCGTCGATGCGCACGATCGAATGCATCGGCACAAAGCTGCGCACCACGCCTTCGAACTGTGCCTTGAGCTTCTCTTCGCTCGGATCGACGACCACTTGCGTGCGCTCGCCAAAGACGAACTCTTCCACTTCCAGAAAACCCCACAGATCACTTTGATAGATCTGCTTGGCGTACATTTCGAACACCTGGCCCTGGTTGAGGAAAATCACCTTGTAGATTGGAGCTTCGCGTTTGGTCATGGCGGGCGGATAACATCGGGGATAAAAATGAGGGCGCAAACTATAGCATAGCCACCGGACGCACAGCGGTAGGAACCTGAGGGCTTGTTCCCTATAATGCGCGGTTCTTTGAATCACGTGACGACCCTACTCCATGGCCAAGAAGCTTTACATCGAAACCCACGGTTGCCAGATGAACGAGTACGACAGCTCGCGCATGGTCGATCTGCTGGGCGAACATCAGGCCCTTGAAGTCACCGCGCGTGCGGAAGACGCCGACGTGATTCTGCTCAACACCTGCTCGATCCGCGAACGCGCCCAGGATCGGGTGTACTCGCAGCTCGGCCGCTGGCGTGAACTGAAACTGGCCAACCCGGACATGGTGATCGCCGTCGGCGGTTGCGTGGCCAGCCAGGAAGGCGCGGCGATCCGTGATCGCGCGCCGTATGTCGACGTGGTCTTCGGCCCGCAGACCCTTCACCGTCTGCCGGAAATGATCGACGCCGCACGCAGCAGCAAGTTGCCGCAGGTCGACGTCTCGTTCCCGGAAATCGAAAAATTCGACCACCTGCCCGAGCCGCGCATCGATGGCCCGAGCGCCTACGTGTCGGTGATGGAAGGTTGCAGCAAGTACTGCACGTTCTGCGTGGTGCCCTACACCCGTGGCGAAGAAGTCAGTCGACCGTTCGATGACGTGATTGCCGAGATCATCCACCTCGCGGAAAACGGCGTGCGTGAAGTGACCTTGCTCGGGCAGAACGTCAACGGCTATCGCGGCCTGACCCACGACGGGCGCCTGGCCGATCTGGCCGAGCTGATCCGTGTGGTCGCTGCCGTCGATGGCATCGACCGCATTCGCTACACCACTTCGCACCCGCTGGAGTTCTCCGACAGCCTGATCCAGGCCCACGCCGAAGTGCCGGAGCTGGTCAAACACCTGCACTTGCCGGTGCAGTCGGGTTCCGACCGGATCCTCGCGGCGATGAAGCGCAACCACACGGCGCTGGAGTACAAGTCCAAACTGCGCAAACTGCGCGCTGCGGTACCGGGGATCTGCATCAGCTCGGACTTCATCGTCGGCTTCCCCGGCGAGACCGAAAAAGATTTCGAGCAGACCATGAAGCTGATTGCCGACGTCGGTTTCGACTTCTCCTATTCCTTCGTCTACAGCCAGCGCCCGGGCACCCCGGCCGCCGATCTGGCCGACGACACCCCTGAAGAGCTGAAAAAAGAACGCCTGAACGCCTTGCAGCATCGCTTGAATCAGCAAGGGTTCGAGATCAGCCGACAAATGGTCGGCTCGATCCAGCGCATTCTGGTCACCGACTATTCGAAGAAGGACCCGGGCGAGCTGCAAGGGCGCACCGAGAATAATCGTATCGTCAACTTCCGCTGCGATAATCCGACCCTGATCGGCCAGTTCGCCGACGTGCACATCGACGCGGCGCAACCGCACTCGCTGCGCGGCTCGCTGGTTCAGTAAACGTAAGGCGTCAAAGTGCCTCTGTGGCGAGGGAGCTTGCTCCCGCTCGGTTGCGAAGCAGCCGCAAACCAGACACCTCGATCATCCTGAATGATCGAGGCTGGAGGACTTGGGAGCGCTGCGCACTCCAGCGGGAGCAAGCTCCCTCGCCACAGTTATCCAGTGAGACCGTTTTAAGAGCTTTCGCACCCACGCCACTGGCGTTATCCTTGATTTCATCTTAATTGCCCCAGGGCGGCTAAATACGACCTTGAACGCACCCATAGAACCACATCGTTTTATCCTCGAGCCCTTTGAGGCTCGCCGCTTCGCCAATCTGTGCGGGCAATTCGACGAGCACCTGCGCTTGATCGAACAACGCCTGGCCATCGAGATCCGCAATCGCGGAAACCAGTTCGAACTGATCGGCGACCCCAAGCACACCACGTCTGCGGAAAATCTGCTGCGCCGCCTGTACCGGGAAACCAAGGGTACCGAGCTGTCGCCGGACATGGTGCACCTGTTCCTCCAGGAATCGGCCGTCGTCGAACTGGACAACCACGCCCCCGCCGAAGCCTCCGTTGCCCTGCGCACCAAGAAAGGCATGATTCGCCCACGCGGCTTGAATCAGCTGCGCTACGTGAAGGAAATCCTCGGCAACGACATCAACTTCGGCATCGGTCCGGCCGGTACCGGCAAGACCTATCTGGCCGTGGCTTGCGCCGTTGATGCCCTGGAGCGCGAGCAGATCCGCCGCATCCTGCTGGTGCGTCCGGCGGTTGAAGCGGGTGAAAAACTCGGCTTCCTGCCCGGCGACCTGAGCCAGAAGATCGACCCGTACCTGCGCCCGCTGTACGACGCGCTGTACGAAATGCTCGGCTTCGAATACGTGGCCAAGCTGATCGAACGTCAGGTGATCGAAGTCGCGCCGCTGGCCTACATGCGCGGTCGGACGCTGAACAACAGCTTCATCATTCTCGACGAAAGCCAGAACACCACCGTCGAACAGATGAAGATGTTTCTGACCCGGATCGGCTTCGGCTCAACCGCCGTCATCACCGGCGACATCACCCAGGTCGACCTGCCGCGCGGCACCAAGTCCGGGCTGCATCATGTGATCGAAGTGCTCAAGGACGTTCCGGGCATCAGCTTCACGCACTTCCAGCCCAAAGACGTTGTGCGTCACCCGTTGGTGCAACGGATCGTCGAGGCCTACGAGCGCTTCGAGACCCGTGCCGAAGCCGCCAAGGAAACCTCGCGCGATGCTTGAGCTGGATCTGCAAATCGCTACCGAAGCGAACGCCCCGAGTGAAGCTGACTTCCGCAAATGGTGCGAACTGGCCCTGCGCCAGCGCACCGCCGACTCGGAAATGACCATTCGCCTGGTCGACGAGGAAGAAGGTCGCGAACTCAATCACACCTGGCGCCACAAGGATTACGCGACCAACGTCCTGTCGTTCCCGGCCGAAGTCCCGGACGAGTTTCTCGACATCCCGCTGCTCGGCGATCTGGTGATCTGCGTGGCTGTGGTCGAACGCGAAGCTGCCGAACAAGGCAAGGAACTCCAGGCCCATTGGGCACATCTAGTCATTCACGGCTGCTTGCATCTGCTCGGTTACGACCATATAGATGACGACGAAGCCGAAGAAATGGAAGCACTGGAACGCGAGTTGCTTGCCGAACTGGGCTATCCCGATCCGTACGCGGACGACGAAGCCGAAACCTCCCCTATCGTTACAACAAAGGATTCAGAGTAATCGCTATGAGCGAAGATCGATCGAGCAACGGGCAGAAGTCATGGCTGGGTAAACTGACCCAGGCTTTTGCCCACGAGCCGAAGAACCGTCAGGAGCTGCTTGAGCTGCTGCGTGATGCACATCAGAACAAACTGCTGGACAGCGAAGCGCTGGCCATCGTCGAAGGCGCCATTCAGGTGGCTGACCTGCAAGTACGCGACATCATGGTCCCGCGCTCGCAGATGATCAGCATCAAGGCGACCCAGACCCCTCGTGAATTCCTGCCCGCCGTGCTCGACTCGGCCCACTCGCGCTACCCGGTCATCGGCGAAAGCCACGACGACGTGATGGGCGTGCTGCTGGCCAAGGATCTGCTGCCGCTGATCCTCAAGGAGAACGGCGACAGCTTCAACATCAAGGACCTGCTGCGCCCGGCCACGTTCGTGCCGGAGTCCAAGCGCCTGAATGTGTTGCTGCGTGAATTTCGCGCCAACCACAACCACATGGCCATCGTCATCGACGAGTACGGCGGCGTGGCCGGTCTGGTGACGATTGAAGACGTGCTGGAGCAGATCGTCGGCGACATCGAAGACGAGCACGACGTCGAAGAAGACAGCTACATCAAGCCGCTGCCCAGCGGTGACTTCCTGATCAAGGCCCTGACGCCGATCGAGAACTTCAACGAGTTCTTCGACAGCGAATTCTCCGACGACGAGTTCGACACCGTTGGCGGTCTGGTGATGAGCGCGTTCGGGCACTTGCCAAAACGCAACGAAATCACTGAAATCGGCGCCTATCGTTTCCGCATCCTGAACGCCGACAGCCGTCGGATTCATTTGCTGCGACTGACGCCAATCGCTCGTTAAATCTAAGGACTGAAATGCGCTGGACAACCCGCCCCGGCTGGCCCGGTAACCTGCTGGCCGTGGCGGCCGGTGCAATCACCACTTTCGCCCTGGCCCCGTTCAACATCTGGCCGCTGGCCTTGCTGGCGGTCGGCCTGTTCTATGCCGGCCTGCGCGAGCTGAAGCCGCGTCAGGCGCTGGGCCGTGGCTGGTGTTTCGGTTTCGGCCTGTTCGGCGCCGGCACCAGTTGGATCTACTACAGCATTCACCACTTCGGTGGCGCCTCGGTGCTGCTGGCCGGGTTCCTGATGCTGCTGTTCACCGCAGCGATCGCGCTGTTCTTCGCCCTGCCCGCGTGGGTCTGGGCGCGCTGGTTGCGCCGCAACGAGGCACCGTTGGCCGATGCGCTGGCGTTTGCTGCACTGTGGGTCGGTCAGGAGGCCTTTCGCGGCTGGTTCCTCACCGGTTTCCCGTGGCTCTACTCCGGTTACAGCCAGCTCGACGGCCCATTGGCCGGGCTCGCGCCGGTCGGTGGCATGTGGCTGGTGTCCTTCGTTCTGGCACTGACTGCCGCGCTGATCTACAACGCGCCGCGCCTGCTGCAATCCGCTCGCAAAGGTTTTATCGCCGCAGGCCTGGTGTTGCTGGTCGGGCCTTGGGTGGCGGGCATCGCGCTCAAGGGCCACGCCTGGACCAGTCCGGCCGGTGCACCGCTGACTGTCGCGGCGATTCAGGGCAACGTCGAACAAAGCATGAAATGGGACCCGGCGCAGCTCAACGCGCAACTGGCGCTGTACCGCGACCTGAGTTTCCGCTCCAAACCGGTGGACCTGCTGATCTGGCCGGAAACCGCGGTACCCGTGCTCAAGGAGTCCGCCGAGGGCTACCTGAACATGATGGGTAACTTCGCCGCCGAGCGTAAATCGGCGCTGATCACCGGGGTGCCGATCCGCGAGACGGTGCGCCACGAAAAACGCTTCTTCAACGGCATCACCGTGGTCGGCGAAGGCGATGGCACCTATCTCAAACAGAAACTGGTGCCGTTCGGTGAGTACGTGCCGCTGCAGGATCTGCTGCGCGGCTTGATCGCGTTCTTTGATTTGCCGATGTCCGACTTCGCTCGCGGCCCGGCGGATCAGCCGTTGCTGCAGGCCAAGGGTTATCAGATCGCGCCGTTTATCTGTTACGAAGTGGTGTACCCGGAGTTCGCCGCCGGTTTGTCGGCACGCAGCGATCTGCTGCTGACGATCAGCAACGACACCTGGTTCGGCACCTCGATCGGCCCGTTGCAGCACCTGCAAATGGCGCAGATGCGCGCACTTGAGGCGGGCCGCTGGATGATCCGTGCTACGAACAACGGCGTGACCGGACTGATCAACCCGTTCGGGCAGATCACCGAGCAGATCCCGCAGTTCGAGCAGGGCATTCTGTATGGCGAAGTGGTGCCGATGCACAACCTGACGCCGTACCTTGAATGGCGTTCGTGGCCGCTGATTATTCTGTGCGTGCTGCTGTTTGGCTGGGCACTGATGGCGAGCCGGATGTCGAAAACCCTTTAAAAGCAAAGATCGCAGCCTGCGGCAGCTCCTACAGGGAAAACACAAATCCCCATGTAGGAGCTGCCGCAGGCTGCGATCTTTTGATCTTCAGCGGTAAAACAGCGAATACCCCACCTGCCCCACCGCCTCATTCAGCAACTGTCCGCTCTGCCAGATCGACTTGAACTCCGGCAGCCAGCCACCAAACGGTCGTGCATTGTCGGTCCCGAGAAACCCTACGGGTGCCGGCACCACTTCAAACCCTGCCTGCTGAAAACACCAGACGGCGCGCGGCATATGCCAGGCCTGGGTCACCACCACAACACGTTTGATCCCCTGTGGCAGCAACATATCGGCGCTGAATTTGGCGTTCTCCCATGTGGTACGGCTCTCGCCTTCCTGCCAACGCGTGGTCACGCCGAAATCATCGCGCAGCGAATCGGCCATCAGCTTCGCTTCCGTCGGCGGTGTACCGTAATGCAAACCACCACTGGTCAGGATCGGCAAGCCGGACGCCTTGGCCAGCCGCGCGGCGTAGCGCTGACGCTCCAGTCCAACGCCGGTCGGCTGATCCTCGCCCCAGGCCAGATCGCCGCGCTCACGCCCGGAACCCAATACCACGATGGCGTCAGCCCGCTGCGCCAGCATCGACCACGCGTCACGGGGCAGCGGCGGCTCACGCTCCAGCGCCTTGGCGCCCCACTGCACGACCACTGGCAGGCTCATCAGCCAGAAACCACCCAGGCCAATGGCGAAACACACAGCGGCCAGCCGCGGTCGGGAGCGGCGCAGCCACCAGGCGACCAACAACAGCAGCAAAAGAATGCCGGGCGGCAATAAAAGTTGTTTGATGAAGTAACGAAAAGGCATCGGGGCATCTCCAGAGATGCCCGAAGCCTAAGAGTGTTAATAGAGCGTTACAACCGATAGGGTCGGATCCTGTTGAAAAAGATCCGTTTCCTGCTGCCTTGCGCTTACTTGGCCTGCAAAGAGCGAACCTTGATGGTGTCTTTGCCGGGCGCCTTGTCCTTGAGCCAGATGACCTTGGCCGATTGTGGTGCATCGAGCTGCTTCACTGCCTGAGACAAGCTTCCATGCGTTTCACGTTCACAGCGATCCAGATAGGCCTTGACCAGTTTGAACTCGGCGGGGCTCAAGCCACGCAATTCCAGTTCCAGGGGGCGCTCGTCGCGCAGCCGGCCAGCGGTTTTGGCAGCGTCGAGGGCCATGCCCAGACGATCCATCAACCGTTCGTACAACTCGGGTTTCGTCACGTTTTTTTGCCGTTGCTCCACCATCCCTCACCTCATTGAAGATAAGACTCACTCCCCAATAAGAGCTTAGCTTCGCTGCACAAACCGGCTGAACGCCGCGACCAACGGCCCTCGCCACGGTTTTCCGGGGCCAGACAGCTGTAATCAGGGTTTCCCTAGGCCAAGCGCGGTCATGTATGCTACGGCGCTTCCTGTAATTCCACTTCCAGCTTGTCCGGAGCATTCCCGGAGGGCGCGTTGAAGAGGATTAGGCCACCCCTATCCAGTACAAAAGTAGCCATGCACGAACAATATCAGCCCCGTGAAATCGAAGCCGCCGCCCAGTCGTTCTGGGACGAGCAAAAGTCCTTTGAAGTCAGTGAACAGCCAGGCAAGGAGACCTACTACTGCCTGTCGATGTTCCCTTACCCCAGCGGCAAGCTACACATGGGGCACGTGCGCAACTACACCATCGGCGACGTGATCTCCCGCTACCAGCGCATGCAAGGCAAGAACGTTCTGCAACCGATGGGTTGGGACGCCTTCGGCATGCCGGCGGAAAACGCCGCGATGAAGAACAACGTGGCACCCGCCAAGTGGACCTACGAAAACATCGCCTACATGAAGTCCCAGCTGCGCAGCCTGGGCCTGGCGGTGGACTGGTCCCGTGAAGTGACCACCTGCAAACCGGATTACTACCGTTGGGAACAATGGCTGTTCACCCGCCTGTTCGAAAAAGGTGTGATCTACCGCAAGAACGGCACCGTGAACTGGGACCCGGTCGACCAGACCGTACTGGCCAACGAGCAGGTGATCGACGGCCGCGGCTGGCGTTCCGGCGCGCTGATCGAAAAGCGCGAAATCCCGATGTACTACTTCAAGATCACCGCCTACGCGGATGAGCTGCTGGAGAGCCTCGACGAACTGACTGGCTGGCCGGAACAGGTCAAGACCATGCAGCGCAACTGGATCGGCAAGTCCCGCGGCATGGAAGTGCAGTTCCCGTACAACGTCGACTCGATCGGCGAAGCAGGCACCCTCAAGGTCTTCACCACCCGTCCGGACACCCTGATGGGCGCAACCTACGTTGCCGTGGCAGCCGAACACCCGCTGGCCACCCAGGCCGCGCAGAACAATCCTGAGCTGCAAGCGTTCATCGCCGAATGCAAGGGCGGCAGCGTCGCTGAAGCCGACGTCGCCACTCAAGAGAAGAAAGGCCTGCCGACCGGCCTGTTCGTCGAGCACCCGCTGACCGGTGAAAAACTCCCGGTATGGGTCGCCAACTACGTGCTGATGCACTACGGCGACGGCGCGGTGATGGCGGTTCCGGCGCACGACGAGCGCGATTTCGAATTCGCCCACAAGTACAACCTGCCGGTCAAATCGGTGGTGCGCACCAGCTCCGGTGACACCAACCCGGCTCCGTGGCAAGACGCCTACGGCGAGCACGGCACGCTGATCAACTCCGGCGAGTTCGACGGTCTGGACTTCGCTGGCGCGTTCGATGCCATGGAAGTTGCACTGATCAAGAAAAACCTCGGTGCCTCGCGCACCCAGTTCCGCCTGCGCGACTGGGGCATCAGCCGTCAGCGCTACTGGGGCTGCCCGATCCCGATCATCCACTGCGCCACTTGCGGTGACGTGCCGGTCCCGGAAGACCAGTTGCCGGTGGTTCTGCCGGAAGACGTGGTGCCGGACGGCGCCGGTTCGCCGCTGGCGCGCATGCCGGAATTCTACGAGTGCAGCTGCCCGAAATGCGGCCAGCCTGCCAAGCGTGAAACCGACACCATGGACACCTTCGTCGAGTCGTCCTGGTACTACGCCCGCTACGCTTCGCCGCACTTCGAAGGTGGCCTGGTGGAAAAATCCGCGGCTGACCACTGGCTGCCGGTGGATCAGTACATCGGCGGTATCGAACACGCGATTCTGCACCTGCTGTACGCGCGTTTCTTCCACAAGCTGATGCGTGACGAAGGCCTGGTCAGCTCCAACGAGCCGTTCAAGAACCTGCTGACCCAGGGCATGGTGATCGCCGAGACTTACTACCGTCGCGAAGCCAACGGTGCCTACACCTGGTTCAACCCGGCGGACGTGGAACTCGAGCGTGACAGCAAGGCCAAGGTCATCAGCGCCAAACTGAAATCCGACGGCCTGCCGGTGGAAATCGGTGGCACCGAGAAAATGGCCAAGTCCAAGAACAACGGCGTCGACCCACAGTCGATGATCGATCAGTTCGGCGCCGACACCTGCCGCCTGTTCATGATGTTCGCTTCGCCGCCGGACATGAGCGCCGAATGGTCCGACTCCGGCGTGGAAGGCTCGCACCGTTTCCTCAAGCGCGTCTGGCGTCTGGCTCAGGCCCACGTCACCCAGGGCCTGCCGGGCAAACTGGACATCGCCGGCCTGAACGACGAGCAGAAAGCCGTGCGCCGCGCCATCCACCTGGCCATCAAGCAGGCCAGCCATGACGTCGGCCAGAACCACAAATTCAACACCGCCATCGCTCAGGTGATGACGCTGATGAACGTGCTGGAAAAAGCCGCGCAAGGCACCGAGCAGGATCGCGCACTGATTCACGAAGGCCTGGAAGCCGTTACGCTGCTGCTGGCTCCGATCACGCCGCACATCAGCCATGAGCTGTGGAATCAACTGGGCCACGCTGACCCGGTGATCGATGCTGGCTGGCCAGCGGTCGATGAAAGCGCCCTGGTGCAGGACAGCCTGCAACTGGTCATTCAAGTGAACGGCAAGCTGCGTGGCCAGATCGAAATGCCGGCCAGCGCCACTCGCGAGGAAGTCGAAGCGGCAGCCCGCGCCAACGAAAACGTGCTGCGTTTCGTCGACGGTCTGACCATTCGCAAAGTGATCGTTGTACCGGGGAAACTGGTCAACATCGTCGCCAGCTAAATTGGATTGGGCGTCAGGTTCGCCTGACGCACTGTAAAACCTTTCGGGCCGCAGGGTCGGCCCACATGGTTTCAAGGGGAGCAACACAATGATCAAACGCAATCTGCTGGTGATGGGCCTCGCTGTTCTGCTGAGCGCCTGCGGTTTCCAGCTGCGTGGCACTGGCACCACCGAACTGGCAATCAAGGAACTCGACCTGAGCGCCCGCAACGCCTATGGCGACACCGTCACCCAGCTGCGTCAGGTGCTGGAGTCCAGCGGCGTCAAGGTCTACAGCGGTGCACCGTACAAGCTGTATCTGGCTGACGAGCAGGAAAGCCAGCGCATCCTCAGCTACGCCGGCGCCGGCCGTACTGGCGAATACCAGGTCAACACCGTGCTGAACTACAACATCGTGGGCGAACACAATCTCAACCTGTTGAGCGACAAGCTTGAAGTACAGAAAGTGTTCATTCACGACGGCAACAACCTGGTCGGCTCCGATCAGGAAGCCAACGACGCCCGCAACGAAACTCGTCGCGAGCTGGTTCAGCGCATGATGCTGCGCCTGCAACAGCTGACTCCGGGTCAACTGGAGAAACTGCAGCAAGCGGCCAACGACCGCGCCCGGGCTGAAGCCGATGCCCTGAAAGCGGCACAGAAGGCTGAAGCGGAAACGCCGCGTCAGTCGCCGCTCGAACTGCCGCAGCAGTAAGACGTACGGGGCGCTCAGGCGCCCCGTACGCCCTCTCTTATGAAGCTCGCTCCCGCTCAACTCGGCAAACACCTGCAAGGCGCTCTTGCGCCCGTCTATATCATCAGCGGCGATGACCCGCTGTTGTGCCAGGAGGCCGCCGACGCCATCCGCAGCGCCGCCCGCCAGCAAGGTTTCGACGAACGCCAGGTGTTCGCCGCCGATGCCAATTTCGATTGGGGTACCTTGCTGCAGGCCGGTGCCAGCATGTCGTTGTTCGCTGAAAAGCGCCTGCTGGAGCTGCGTTTGCCCTCGGGCAAACCCGGTGACAAGGGTGCTGCCGCGCTGATCGAATACTGCTCGCGCCCCGCCGAAGACACTGTGCTGCTGATCAGCCTGCCCAAGCTCGATGGCAGTGCGCAGAAGACCAAGTGGGGCAAGGCGCTGGTCGAAGGCCAGCAGACCCAGTTCATTCAGATCTGGCCGGTGGATGCCAATCAGCTACCGAGCTGGATTCGCCAACGCCTCTCGCAGGCCGGATTGTCGGCCAGCCAGGACGCGGTTGAACTGATCGCCGCGCGCGTCGAGGGCAATCTGCTCGCCGCCGCGCAGGAAATCGAAAAGCTCAAGCTGATGGCCGAAGGTGGGCAGATCACTGTCGAAACGGTGCAGGCCGCCGTGGCCGACAGTGCGCGCTTCGACGTGTTCGGCCTGACCGACGCCGTGCTCAACGGTGAACCGGCCCACGCCTTGCGCATGCTCGAAGGCCTGCGCGGTGAGGGTGTCGAGCCTCCGGTGATTCTCTGGGCGCTGGCGCGGGAGTTGCGCCTGCTGGCCAATATCTCGCTGCAGTACAGCCAGGGCACGCCGCTGGACAAGTGCTTCAGCCAGGCGAAACCACCGGTCTGGGACAAGCGCAAACCGCTGATGAGCAAAGCCCTGCAACGCTATTCGGCACAACGCTGGGCGCAGTTGCTGCTCGAAGCCCAGCGCATCGATGCGCAGATCAAGGGACAAGCCGCCGGTTCGCCGTGGATGAGCCTGAGCCGGTTGGCGTTGTTGATGTCCGGCCAGCGTCTTTCACTGCCCGCCGAGTAAGACGCTCAACCGCATAACGCCCTTTCGCGAGCAAGCCCGCTCCCACAGTCGACCGAGTTCTATCATGTGAATGCGATCGACTGTGGGAGCGGGCTTGCTCGCGAAAGCGTCAGAACATTCCTACATATCAGGGACTGGACAGACGTCCAACATCGGCAGATTATTTCCCCCGCAAAAACCACTCACTCGAGAGATCCATCATGAGCAAAAAGCCATCGAAACATGGCCCGAACAAGGCCAAATCCATCATCGCCCAACCCCTGTTCCGCAGCCGCCAGGAACGACCAACCAAGGGCAAAGGCAGCTACCGCCGCGAAGCCTTCCAGTCTGATAGCTGGGAGGCTTCTTACTTTCTGGCTGCCTGAAGCACAGTACCCCCCGGTCATGTTAAGGTCTGCACCTGATTCGTATCCCCTGGAACTGTGCATGCCCTTCAGTCTTTCCCGTCGTTGGCCCGTTCGCCAACTGATCGCTGCCTCCAGCTTCATTCTGCTTGTCGCCTGCGCGGAAAAACCTACCGCCGCCGATGCGCAACCATTACAGACCGTTCCTGCCGTCACGGCCCCAGCGATCATCCCGCCGGTAGTGCCGTCCGCCGACTCTCTCGACTTGCAGCCAACCCAGACCTTTGCCGAATGGCAGGCAGGTTTCCGCAAGGATGCGCTGGCAGCCGGTATCCGTGCAGATGTGTTCGACCGCGCGTTTGCCAATGTCAGCTTCGATGCCAGCGTGATCAAAGCCGACCGCAGCCAGCCGGAATTTTCCCGTCCGGTATGGGAATACCTCGACGGCGCCCTGTCGCCGCTGCGGGTGCGCAAGGGGCAGGCGCTGATCAGTCAGTACGCCGACATCCTGCAAAGCATCGAACAGCGTTATGGCGTGGATCGCCAGGCACTGGTGTCGGTATGGGGCATGGAAAGCAACTTCGGTCAGTTCCAGGGCACCAAATCGGTGATCAACTCGCTGGCGACCCTGGCCTACGAAGGCCGTCGCCCCGCATTTGCTCATGCACAACTGATCGCGGCGCTGCAGATCCTGCAACAGGGCGACATCACGCCAGAAAAGATGCTTGGCTCGTGGGCGGGTGCGATGGGCCAGACCCAGTTCATTCCGACGACCTACAACACTCACGCCGTGGATTTCGACGGTGACGGTCGCCGCGACATCTGGGGCAGCCCGGCCGATGCGCTGGCCTCCACCGCGCACTACCTGCAAAGCTCAGGCTGGCAGCGTGGTCAGCCGTGGGGCTTCGAGGTGCAACTGCCGAGCGGTTTCAACTACACCCTGGCCGATGGCTCGATGCGCAAGACCGTTGCCGAATGGCGTCAACTGGGCGTGATCCTGCCCAATGGCGGTCAGGCCCCTGCCGGCTCGGAACAGCTGTCTGCCGCCCTGCTGCTGCCGGCCGGCTACCGTGGCCCAGCGTTCCTGATCCTCGATAACTTCCGGGCGATCCTCAAGTACAACAACTCGTCGTCCTATGCACTGGCGGTCAGTCTGTTGTCCGAGCGCTTCAATGGCGCAGGCCTGATCAACGGCATCTGGCCGAAAGACGATCTGCCACTGAGCCGTTCCGAACGCATCGAATTGCAGAACCTGCTGAGCGCGCGTAATTACGATGCGGGCACGGCGGACGGGATTATCGGCGCCAATACCCGCAAGGCGATCCGCAGTGCCCAGCAGTCGTTTGGCTGGCCGGCGGACGGGTATCCGACGCATAAGCTGCTTGAGAGCCTGCGCAGCCAATAGAACGATAATCGTATGGCTGATGCCGCCTTCGCGAGCAAGCCCGCTCCCACATTGGTTCTGTGTACGACACGAATCCAATGTGGGAGGGGGCCTGCTCTCGAAGACTGACTCACTGGCAACCAAACCCTAGCGTTTGATCACTACATCCTGTTCCAACATCAATTCCTTCTTCCCGGCATCCAAGCGAACCAGCGCCCCCATCGGCAGCGTCAGGTTCGGATCACAATGCCCGCTGCGCCACCCCGACAGCACCGGAATCCGCAACGGCTCGAAGGTCTGCTTGAGCAAGCGATTCAACGCCTCGACATCCACCCCGGCGACATCCCCCACCAGCACACCGCACAATCTGGCCAGCTTGCCAGCCAGACGCATCTGCGTGAGCAGACGGTCGATCCGATACAGCGGCTCGTTGACGTCTTCGATCAGCAGAATCACCCCTTCGACGTCAATCTCATAAGGTGTGCCCAGCGTCGAGGCAATCATCGCCAGATTACCGCCAAGCAAACGCCCGTGAGCGATGCCGGGTTCGACCGTGGTCAATGGATAAGCCACCGGATGGCTCAACACACTCCCCGCCTTCAACTGACCGCGCAGCATGGCGAAGAATGAGGTGACGGTGGGCGGCTCCTTGTCGCCCAGCAGATCGGCATTGAGCAGCGGGCCGTGGAAGGTCACGAACCCTGCGTAGCGACTGATCGCCAGATGCAGTGCGGTGATGTCGCTGTAGCCGACAAACGGCTTGGCGTGACGACTCAGCAAGTCGTAATCGATCCGGTCCAGCAGGCGCGGCGTACCGTAGCCGCCGCGCAGGCAAATGATCGCGTCGACTTCAGGGTCGACGAAAGCGGCGTGCAGGTCGTTGAGGCGTACGTCATCGCTGCCGGCCAGGTAGCCGTCCTTCTCGTAGACACCGGGGAACACCTTCAGCGCATAGCCGCGGGCACGCATCCACTGCACAGCCTTGTCAGTGTCCAGTGCACCGGGGCCGGCGGGGGCAATCACACCGATCAGTCCTTCGGACGGCAGCGCCGGCACAGGCTTATGCGGAAAAAGGGTGTGAGTTGGTCGAACGTTCATCCATGGGTCTCCCTGTGAATTCATGAACACACAGTAGTCAGGTACAGAGACAAACAAAAGAGTGCTCGGCAGGCCCAAACAAAAATACCCGCCGAGGCGGGTATTTTTGGAGGCAATCAGCGCCGGATCAGGAACCGAGCAGCTCGGCCTTGACCAGTTTCGCCTGCTCGTCAGCGTGATACGAAGAACGTACCAGCGGGCCGGAAGCAACGTTCTTGAAGCCCATCTTGTAACCTTCCTCGGCGAACCAGGCGAAGGTGTCCGGGTGCACGAAACGCTGCACCGGCAAGTGGCTGCGCGACGGTTGCAGGTACTGGCCGAGGGTCAGCATGTCGATGTCGTGTTCGCGCATGCGCTTCATGACTTCGATGACTTCTTCGTCAGTCTCGCCCAGGCCGAGCATCAGGCCGGATTTGGTCGGGATGTGCGGCATCATCTGCTTGAAACGTTGCAGCAGGGTCAGCGACCACTGGTAGTCCGAACCCGGACGCGCAGCCTTGTACAGGCGCGGTACGGTTTCCAGGTTGTGGTTGAACACATCCGGCGGCTCGGCGGCAGTGATTTCCAGGGCGATGTCCATGCGGCCACGGTAGTCCGGAACCAGGGTTTCCAGCTGCACGTTCGGCGACAGCTTGCGGATTTCGCGAATGCAGTCGGCAAAGTGCTGGGCACCGCCGTCACGCAGATCGTCGCGGTCAACCGAAGTGATCACCACGTACTTGAGCTTGAGGTCGGCAATGGCGATCGCCAGGCTTTCCGGCTCGTTGACGTCCAGTGGCTTCGGACGGCCGTGGCCAACGTCGCAGAACGGGCAGCGACGGGTGCAGATGTCACCCATGATCATGAAGGTCGCGGTGCCGCCGGAGAAGCACTCGCCCAGGTTCGGGCAGGAGGCTTCTTCGCAGACGCTGTGCAGCTTGTGCTTACGCAGCAGACTCTTGATCCGGTCGACTTCCGGCGAAACCGGGATACGCACGCGAATCCAGTCAGGTTTCTTCGGCAGTTCGGTGGTCGGAATGATCTTGACCGGGATGCGTGCAACCTTCTCGGCGCCGCGCAGCTTGACGCCGGCTTCAACCTTGGGACGCGGGGCCGGGCGCTCGGTCACGTCGAGCGTCGGGATCATGGTTTGCACTGCATCAGTAGTCATATCAGTCGATTCCGCCCGTCAGGGTCGTCTGCTCAGCATAGTCGAGGTGTTTGACGAGCTGCGCGCGCAGCCGGGCACTTACCTCGGCAAATTCAATCGATCCTGCGTGATCGCTCAGCTGGGTCATCGCCAGCCCGGCATAGCCGCAGGGATTAATCCGTCGAAACGGCTCCAGGTTCATATCCACGTTCAGGGCCAGGCCATGAAAGGAGCAACCGTGGCGAATCCGCAAACCCAGAGAAGCGATTTTCGCTCCGTCGACGTAGACGCCGGGAGCATCTGGCTTGGCTACAGCGGTCACGCCGTAGCTGGCCAGCAATTCGATCAGGCAGTGTTCCATGCGACTGACCAGATCACGTACGCCAAAGCCCAGCTTGCGTACGTCCAGCAACAGGTAAGCCACCAATTGACCGGGGCCATGATAGGTCACCTGCCCGCCGCGATCGACCTGTACCACCGGGATATCCCCCGGCAGCAGCAAATGTTCGGCCTTGCCGGCCTGGCCCTGGGTGAACACCGGAGGGTGCTCGACCAGCCAGATTTCGTCGGCGGCATCGCTGCCGCGTTCGTTGGTGAAGCGTTGCATGGCATGCCAGACCGGCTCGTAAGCCATCTGGCCAAGTTCGCGAAAGCCCAGCGTGCCCGGCATCACAACACCATGTGTACGAAACCGGTCGCCCGCAGTTCGCTGTTGATGTTGTACAGCTGATCCTGATCGGTCGCGACGATGTGCAACTGGATGGTGGTGTACTTGCCGTTGCTGCTCGAGCGTTCGTCGACACGCTCATCGTTGATGGTCGCGAATTTCTTCACGATCTCGATGATCTTGTCTTTGTGCCCGACGCCCGTATCGCTGATTACCTTAACCGGATAATCAACCTGGGGGAATTCGATCTTTGGCGCCTTTACTTCGGTATCGGTCATGGCGTAACGGCCTCGTAAGCGTAAGCCGTGGTAACGCACATGGCCCCGATCCGGATGGGAACGGGGCCATGCAGGTCAACACTCAATCAGTTGAACAAGCCGTAGAAGAATAGACGGATGCTATCCCACATGCGACGGAAGATACCACCCTCCTCGACAGCGTCCAGGGCGATCAGGTCGGCGCTGTGCACCACCTTGTCGTCCAGCTTCACTTCGACTTTACCGATCACGTCGCCCTTGGCGATTGGCGCGGTCAGTTGCGGGTTCATGGTCATGCTGGCAGCGAGCTTTTTCAGCTGGCCTTTTGGCAGGGTCATGGTCAGGTCTTCAGCCAGGCCGGCCTTGACTTGGCTGGTGGTGCCTTTCCACACCGGGGCCTGAGCCAGTTCGGTGCCCTTCTGGTAGAAGGTCTGGGTTTCGAAGAAACGGAAACCGTAGGTCAGCAGCTTCTGGGTTTCAGCAGCACGAGCCACTTCGCTGTTGGTGCCGAACACCACGGCGATCAGACGCTGGCCATCACGCACAGCCGAGGACACCATGCAGTAGCCGGCTTCGTCGGTGTGACCGGTTTTCAGACCGTCAACGGTCTTGTCGCGCCACAGCAACAGGTTGCGGTTAGGCTGCTTGATGCCGTTCCAGAAGAACTCTTTCTGCGAGTAGATCGCGTAGTGAGCCGGGTCTTCGTGGATGATCGCGCGCGCCAGGATCGCCATGTCGTGAGCCGACGAGTAGTGCTCAGGGTTCGGCAGACCGGTCGGGTTCATGAAGTGGGAGTTGGTCATGCCCAGATCGGCGACCGTCTTGTTCATCAGGTCGGCGAAAGCGTCTTCGCTGCCGGCGATGTGCTCGGACAGCGCCACGCTGGCGTCGTTGCCGGACTGGATGATGATGCCGTGCAGCAGGTCGCTGACGGTCACTTGCGAGCCGACTTTGATGAACATCCGCGAACCGCCGGTACGCCAAGCGTTTTCGCTGACGGTCACCGGGTCGTTTTCACCGATCTGGCCACGACGGATTTCCAGCGTAGCGATGTACGCGGTCATCAGTTTGGTCAGGCTGGCTGGCGGCAGACGCTGGTCACCGTTGTTCTCCACCAGCACGTTGCCGCTGCTGGCGTCCATGAGCACGTAGGCTTTTGCAGCCAGTTGAGGTGGCGACGGCATCATCTCGGCCGCGAAGGCGGCTGGCGAGAGGAGCAGCGGGACTAGCAGACACAGGCGTTTGGCAAAGGTGGTGATGTTCATCCGTCTCTCGAAATCGCTAATGGAAACTTGCCCGAGGGCAAAACTATTCAGACAGCCTTCTAACGGGCCATCGCGTGTTCAGTTGCTCACTCCAGTCACCCTTGCCGGGCTTTTGTTCTTCGACGAGCCAACAACCTGGTTCACCCCCCAAAACCGCAAGTGAACCGTCAATCAAGTGCTACGTTTCTTACTCTGTGACCACACTCGGCGAACCGAGATTGGCCAGGCGCACACTGTTCTGCACCTGGGCGATTTCACCCGGCGAACCGATCGGCCCCAGGCGAACCCGGTGCAGGGTCTGCTGATTGCGCACGATCGAGCTGATGAACACCGGAGCGCTCACCATCCCGCTGAGCTTCGACCTCAGGAGTTCTGCAGCGTCCGGGTTGGCGAACGCGCCCACCTGCAGATACTGGCCAGACGCTGGTGCAGAAGCGTTTTTTTTTGCGCTGATCTGTACAGGTACAGTGTCAGAGGCATGTTGCTGCGGCGGCGGGGTCCACTGCTCGATGGTACCGGCCGACGCCGTGATCACCGGGGCGCTATTCTGCGCGACTTGCGGCTCGTTGAGCATCAGAGGCGCCGGACGGCCCTTCGCGGCCCACCATTGCTGCGGATCGATGCCTTCGACCTTGACCCGCGCGGTGCCGATTTCGGCATAACCGAGCTTCTTCGCGGCCGCGTAGGACAAGTCGATGATCCGGTCCGAATAGAACGGCCCGCGATCGTTGACCCGCAGGATCACGCTCTTGTTGTTGTCCAGGTTGGTCACCCGAACGTAACTTGGCAGTGGCAGAGTCTTGTGGGCAGCACTCATGCCGTACAGGTCATACACTTCGCCGTTGGCGGTGTTCTGCCCGTGAAACTTGGTGCCGTACCAGGACGCCGTGCCCGAGGCGACGTAGGTCTTGGATTCCTGCAACGGGAAATAGGTCTTGCCCAGCACGGTGTACGGGTTGGCCTTGTACGGGCCGGTGTGCAGGGTCGGCGTGGCATCCGGGATCCGCGAAACGTCGACATCCCACCAAGGCGCGCCGTCTTTGTGGGCGCGGTTGATGTCCAGCCCCGGCTGCGCACGCACGGCGGTGGACGAGGTCTTCTGGGTCGGCGCGCGGCTGGTCGAACAACTGACGACCAGTACCGCCAACGCAGCGAAAGCCACCAGCTTCAGGGGTTTATTGATAGGCAGTGCCCGCATTACTTGACGCCCCGTGCTTTTACCAGCTCTTCAGACAGTTGATATACGGCCATGGCGTACATCACGCTGCGGTTATAACGCGTGATCGCGTAGAAATTCTTCAGGCCCATCCAGTATTCAGGGCCGTTATCGCCTTCGAGGCGAAATGCAGTAACCGGCATATCATCGCGCAGCGCATCATGACTTGACCAGCCCAGCGCCCGCAACTCTCCAACCGTCTTCGTCGGCTCGATGCCGGTGGTCAGGCCTTCATCGACCTGCTCGCCGCGCACATCGGCGCGGCTGACCACCGGTTCCCCGGCGACCCAGCCATGCCGTTTGAAGTAACTGGCAACGCTGCCGATCGCATCGTCCGGATTGGTCCAGATATTGATGTGACCGTCACCGTCGAAATCCACCGCGTAGGCGCGAAAGCTGCTCGGCATGAATTGCGGCAGGCCCATCGCCCCGGCGTACGAGCCTTTGAGGGTCAATGGATCAACTTGTTCTTCACGGGCCAGCAGCAGGAACTCACGCAATTCCTTGCGGAAAAATTCGGCACGGGGAGGATAGTCGAAACCGAGCGTGGACAACGCATCAATCACCCGGTAATTGCCGGTATTACGTCCGAAAAAGGTCTCGACGCCGATGATCGACACGATGACTTGTGCCGGCACGCCGTATTCCTGCTCGGCACGGGCCAGTACGGCCTCGTGCTGGCGCCAGAAGTCCACGCCACGGGCGATGCGCGCGTCGGTGATGAACATCGGGCGATATTCTTTCCACTGTTTGACCCGCTCGGCGGGCTTGGAAATCGCGTCGAGAATCGCCTGTTTGCGCTGGGCCTCGCGAAACACCGCCATCAGTTGCTCACCGGCAAAACCGTAGTCGCGGGTCATTTCACCGACGAATTCGGCCACCTGCGGCGAGCCTTCGTAATCGCCGGCCAGCGCTTCCTGCGCGCTGCCAAGGATGCCGACCAGGCCGACCCACGGCGCGTAACGAGTCGCCCAGCTGCGCATGACTTGCATTGAACTCTTCACCTTATTCAAACCTGTGCGATCCACTTGCGATGCGTATGAATCGACATCAAAACCCCAAACGCTGACAGCAGTGTCACCAGCGAAGTTCCTCCGTAGCTAATGAACGGCAACGGCACCCCCACCACCGGCAACAGGCCACTGACCATACCGATGTTGACGAAAACATAAACAAAAAACGTCATGGTCAACGCGCCGGCGAGCAGTTTGCCGAACAGCGTCTGCGCCTGGGCGGTAATCACCAGCCCGCGACCGATCAACAGCAGATAGATCAGCAGCAGCGCGCAGATGCCCACCAGACCGAACTCTTCGCCGAGGACGGCGATGATGAAGTCGGTGTGGCTTTCCGGCAAAAAGTCCAGGTGCGACTGGGTACCCAGCAGCCAGCCCTTGCCGAACACACCGCCGGAACCGATCGCGGCTTTCGACTGGATGATGTTCCAGCCGGTGCCGAGCGGATCGCTTTCCGGGTCGAGGAAGGTCAGGATCCGCTGCTTCTGGTAGTCGTGCATGATGAAGAACCACATGGCGATCGCCACCGGTACGGCGGCGGCCAGCACGCTGAGGATCCAGCGCCAGCGCAGCCCGCCCATGAACAGCACGAACGCGCCGCCGGCGAGAATCAGCAACGACGTACCGAGGTCGGGCTGGCGCACGATCAGAATGAACGGCACACCGATCAGCAACAGGCTGATGCCCACATGCTTGAGCTGCGGCGGCAGTGTGCGCTTGGACAGATACCAGGCAATCGTCGCCGGCATCAGAATCTTCATGAACTCCGAGGGCTGGAAGCGGATCACCCCGGGGATGTTGATCCAGCGCGTCGCGCCCATGGCGTTGTGGCCCATGATGTCCACCACCATCAGCAGCACCACGCCGACCACGTAACCGAGCGGCACCCAGCGCGCCATGAAACGCGGTTCGAACTGGGCGATGACGATCATCGACACCAGGCCGATGCCGAACGAAGTGGCTTGTTTGCCCAGCAGATCCCAGCTCTTGCCGCTGGCCGAATACAGCACGAACAGACTGCCTGCGGCGAGGATCAGTAGCAGGATCAACAGCGGGCCATCGATATGCAGACGTTGCAGCAGCGTCGCGCGGCGACGCATCACATCCTCGCTGGAGAGCATGCGATCAAAATTATTCATCACGGGCCGTAGCCTCCGCACTGATAGGACCGGCGTATTCGGCCTTCAACCGACCATCCTGGTCCAGAAGCCAGGCATCCATGACCTGACGCACCACTGGCGCGGCGACGCCCGAGCCGGACTCACCGTTCTCGACCATCACCGAGACCACGATTTTCGGGTTGTCGGCCGGGGCGAAACCGACGAACAAGGCGTGGTCACGGTGGCGCTCCTGAACCTTGGAGCGGTCGTATTTCTCACCTTGCTTGATCGCGACTACCTGAGCCGTACCGGACTTGCCGGCGATGCGGTATTGCGCACCGATCGCCGCCTTGCGCGCTGTACCCCGGGCGCCGTGCATAACCTGCTGCATGCCGTGGTTGACCTTGGTCCAGTCCGACGGATCGCGCAGGACAATATCCGGCATCGGGTTTTCGTCTACCGGTTTGGCGCCTTCGATGGTCTTGGCCAGGTGCGGCCGGTTCCAGATGCCTTTGTTGGCCACCAGCGCCGTAGCCTGCGCCAGTTGCAACGGGGTGGACTGCATGTAGCCCTGGCCGATCCCCAGAATCAGGGTTTCGCCCGGGAACCACGCCTGTTTGCGCGTCGCGCGTTTCCACTCGCGGGACGGCATCAGGCCGGGGGATTCTTCGAACATGTCCAGCGAGACCTTCTGGCCGATGCCGAACTTGTTCAGGTAGGCCGACAACCGATCGATACCCAGCTTGTGCGCCAGGTCGTAGAAGTAGGTGTCGTTGGAACGCATGATCGCCGTGTCGAGATCGACGAAACCGTCACCGGTGCGGTTCCAGTTGCGGTACTTGTGATCGTAGTTGGGCAGCATGTAATAACCGGGGTCAAACACCCGGCTCGACGCTGTCACCACACCGGCATCGAGACCGGCAATCGCCACCGCTGGCTTGATCGTCGAACCCGGCGGGTACAGACCGCGCAGCACCCGGTTGAACAGCGGCCGGTCGATGGAATCGCGCAGCTCGGCATAGGCCTTGAAGCTGATGCCGGTGACGAACAGGTTCGGGTCGAAACTCGGCTGACTGACCATCGCCAGCACTTCGCCGGTGTTCGGATCGAGCGCTACCACCGCGCCACGGCGCCCGCCCAGCGCGGCCTCGGCCGCTTCCTGCAGTTTGATGTCCAGGCTCAGGACGATGTCCTTGCCGGGAATCGGATCGGTACGCTTGAGCACGCGCAATACGCGGCCTCGGGCGTTGGTCTCGACTTCCTCGTAACCCACCTGGCCGTGCAGTTCCGGCTCGTAGAAACGCTCGATGCCGGTCTTGCCGATGTGATGGGTGCCGCTGTAATTGACCGGGTCGAGGGTCTTCAGCTCTTTCTCGTTGATGCGCCCCATGTAACCCACCGAGTGCGCAAAATGCGCGCCCTGCGGGTAGTGGCGCACCAGCTGCGCGACCACTTCCACCCCTGGCAGGCGGAACTGGTTCACCGCGATCCTGGCGATCTGCTCTTCGGTCAGCTCGAACAGGATCGGCACCGGCTCGAACGGCCGGCGCCCCTGACGCATGCGCTTCTCGAAGATCACCCGGTCCTCGGGCGTCAACTGCAGCACTTCGACGATCACATCGAGCACTTGCTGCCAGTCGCCGGAACGCTCGCGGGTCATGCTCAGGCTGAAGCTCGGGCGGTTGTCCGCCACCACCACGCCGTTGCGGTCGAAGATCAAGCCGCGGGTCGGCGGAATCGGCTGCACGTGGACACGGTTGTTTTCCGAGAGCGTCGAGTGGTACTCGTACTGGATCACCTGCAAGTAGTACAGCCGCGCAATCAATACGCAGATCAACAGCATGACCGCAATGGCCCCGAACACGACGCGGCTACGCACCAGGCGGGCGTCCTTTTCGTGGTCCTTGATGCGGATCGGCTGAGACATGAGGGCAGGACTACTTGTGGTAAGGGTGACCGGACAGTACGGTCCAGGCACGGTACAGCTGTTCGCCGATCAGGATCCGCACCAGCGGGTGCGGCAAGGTCAATGGCGACAACGACCAGCGCTGATCGGCGCGGGCGCAGACTTCCGGCGCCAGCCCTTCGGGGCCGCCGACCATGAAATTGACCGTGCGCGAATCCAGCCGCCAGCGGTCGAGTTCGACCGCCAGCTGCTCGGTACTCCAGGGCTTGCCGTGGACTTCCAGCGTGACGATCCGCTCGTTCGGCCCGACCTTGGCCAGCATGGCTTCGCCTTCCTGACGGATGAAACGGGCCACGTCGGCGTTCTTGCCACGGGTATTGAGCGGAATTTCCACCAGTTCCAGCGCCAGCTCGGACGGAAGACGCTTGGCATATTCATGCCAGCCTTCTTCCACCCACTTGGGCATGCGTGAACCGACGGCGATCAGTCGCAGTCGCACAGCGATCCCTTACAGCTGGTCTTTGTTGAGCTTGGTGAAATGCTCGTGGGTGTTTTCCGGGCTGTGGTGCCTGGCGTCTGCCGCACGGCTTTGCTCGGCACCGGCCCACAGGCGTTCCAGGTCGTAGAACTGACGCGCCGAGGCAGTCATCATGTGCACGATCACCAGGTCGAGGTCGAGCAGCACCCAGTCGCTGTCGCCCTTGCCTTCTTCGCCCAGCGGCTTGGCGCCCTGCTTTTTCACTTCTTCACGGACCTTGTCCAGCATCGCGTTGATCTGGCGATTGGACGTACCGGTAGCGATGATCATGTAGTCGGTGATGCTCTGCTTGTCGCGAACATCGATGATCTGGATGTCTTGTGCCTTGACGTCTTCCAGGGCGGCCACGGCAACCTTGACCAGTTCGTCGCCTTTCAGCGGCTCGTTGGTGTTGGCCACTTCCGGCAGCGGCGCGCTCTTGAACGTGCCTTTACGCTTAACTTTGCTTACATCTTTGTCAGTCATATAAAACTCGTTTTGCTCATGTATTCGGCGGCTTGGCGATACGTGGATTCGTATCAGTGAAGCACGCCTTGTTCAGTTCGACGCACGGTACAGACCGTGCGCATCGATGTAGGCCAGGACCGCGTCGGGCACCAGGAAACGTACCGACTTACCGCTGGCCAGCAGTTGACGGATCTGGGTGGCGGAAACCGCGAGCGGTGTCTGCCAGACGAATGCAATCTGTCCGCTCGGCCCTTTCAGGGCCAGCGGGTCGCTCACCGAACGCGCTGCCAGCAGGTTGCGCAAGGCATCCGGCGGTTCGCTGTCGGCGTCCGGGCGCTGTAGCACCAGGATGTGGCAATGCTGGAGCAACTCTTCCCAGCGGTGCCAAGTGGGCAGGCCGCAAAATGCGTCCCAGCCCAAAAGCAGAAAAACCTGGGTCTCGGCGGCCATTTCGGCACGCATCAACTCCAGGGTATCGATGGTCCAGGACGGCTTGTCCCGCTGCAATTCGCGGGCGTCCACCACCAGCGGCGGCACTCCGGCCACCGCACATTCAACCATTGCCAGCCGATCCTGCGCCGACACCTGCGGCGTATCGCGATGCGGCGGCCGGGCGCTGGGCATCATGCGCAGCTCGTCGAGCGCCAGCGCTTCAGCGACTTCCAGCGCACCGCGCAAATGGCCGATGTGCACCGGATCGAACGTGCCGCCCAGTACGCCGATGCGCCGGGGTCGGAGTTCGCTGTCAGGCAGCGGCGCTGTCAGGTCGAGGTCGGTCAAGTCAGACCGTCGCCTGGCCGCGCAACTGGCCATCACCGACCACGATGTACTTCTCGCAGGTCAGCCCTTCGAGGCCCACCGGGCCGCGGGCGTGCAGCTTATCAGTAGAAATGCCGATCTCGGCACCCAATCCGTATTCGAATCCATCGGCGAAGCAGGTCGGGGTGTTGATCATCACCGACGCCGAGTCGACTTCCGCGACGAAACGCCGGGTGTCCGCAAGGTTTTCGCTGACGATCGAGTCGGTGTGATGCGAGCCGTAATGGTTGATGTGTTCAATGGCCTGGTCCAGTCCGTCGACCACGCGGATCGACAGGATCGGCGCCAGATACTCGGTGCTCCAGTCGTCTTCGCTGGCCGGCACCGCGTCGATGATCGCCCGGGTGCGTTCGCAGCCACGCAGCTCGACGCCTTTTTCGCGGAACTGGGCTGCCATCGACGGCAGGAAATCCTTCGCAACACTTTGATCGACGAGCAAGGTCTCCATCGCGCCACAGATGCCATAACGGTAGGTCTTGGCATTGAAGGCGATGCGCTGGGCTTTCGCCAGATCCGCGTGCTCGCTGACATACACGTGGCAGATGCCGTCCAGATGCTTGATCACCGGCACGCGCGCATCGCGACTGATGCGCTCGATCAGGCCCCGACCACCGCGCGGCACGATCACGTCGACATACTCGGGCATGCTGATCATCGCGCCGACGGCGGCGCGATCCGTGGTTTCGACCACTTGCACCACGGCTGCCGGCAACTCGGCCTCGGCCAGACCGCGCTGGATGCACGCAGCAATCGCCCGGTTGGAATGAATCGCCTCGGAACCACCGCGCAGGATGGTCGCGTTACCGGACTTCAGGCACAGGCTGGCGGCGTCGATGGTCACGTTGGGTCGGGATTCGTAGATGATCCCGATCACGCCCAGCGGCACGCGCATCTTGCCGACCTGAATGCCGGACGGACGAAAGCTCATGTCGCGGATCGCCCCGACCGGGTCCGGTAGTGCCGCGACCTGACGCAGGCCGACGATCATCCCGTCGATGCGTGCCGGGGTCAGTTCCAGACGTTCCAGCAAGGCCGGCTCCAGACCATTGGCGCGACCGGCGGCCAGATCGCGCTCATTGGCTGCTGCCAGCTCGGCGCGCGCGGCGTCCAGCGCATTGGCAGCAGCCTGCAGGGCGCGGTTTTTCTGCGCGGTGCTGGCACGGCCGATGACCCGGGAAGCTTCGCGGGCGGCGCGACCCAATCGGGTCATGTAGTCAAGAACGGACTCAGTCATGGTCTGCTGGGGTCTTGGCAAAGAGGAAAGCGGCAGATTATAGCTGTCGCGTCCCGGGACTAACAGCGGTGACAGGCGGATGGTCGAAATGGACTGCAATTTGCCGACGTTCAGCCGTAATTAAGCCTCGGATTGCTATCATCACGACCTCTTCCGCCTGGATAAACCTCGTTTGCAATGTCCAACCTGACCGTTCGCGCCACCGCCGAGCGCCTGCCACTGGGCCTTCCGGACGCTTTTTTCGACCGTGACGCGCAAGTGCTGGCCTGCGATCTGCTCGGCAAAGTCATCCGCCACCGGGTCGGCGATCTGTGGCTCAGCGCCCGGATCATCGAAACCGAAGCCTATTACTGCGCGGAAAAAGGCAGTCATGCCTCCCTCGGTTATACGGAAAAGCGTAAGGCTTTGTTTCTGGACGGTGGGCACATCTATATGTACTACGCCCGGGGCGGCGATTCGCTGAACTTCAGCGCCCAAGGGCCAGGCAACGCGGTGTTGATCAAGTCCGCCTACCCGTGGGTCGATGAAATCAGCGGGCAGGCGAGTCTGGCGCAGATGCTGCTGAACAACCCTGACACTCAGGGTCGGCCGCGCCCTTCGCAAAAACTTTGCGCCGGACAGACGCTGCTGTGCAAAGCGCTGGGCCTGAAAGTACCAATGTGGGACGCCAAGCGTTTCGATCATGAACGGATACTGGTGGAAGACACCGGGCCGGCGCCGTCCCAGATTATCCAGACCACCCGTCTGGGCATCCCCCATGGCCGCGACGAACACCTGATGTACCGCTTCGTCGACGCCACGTACGCCCAATGGTGTACACGGAACCCGCTGCGCCGGGGCCAGGTCGAAGGTCGCGATTATTTTTTGCTGTCCTGAAGTGACGGATTTGAAATAGATGAAATCCCCCTGTGGGAGCGGGCTTGCTCGCGAAGGGGCCGTGTCAGGAGCGGATAAGTTGAATGACACAGCGCATTCGCGAGCAAGCCCGCTCCCACAGGGGAACTGAGTGCTGTTGAAAGTAGCCTGCACCCTTTGGGGCCAATTGAAGATTTGATGGAGTTGCTTGTATGGGCCCATGGCTCGATAGCGTGACCGGGTGGCTCGCCGCCAATCCGCAGTGGCTGGCCGCTGCGGTGTTTATCGTCGCATTCGTGGAGTGTCTGGCGATTGCCGGAATTATCGTGCCCGGCACTGTGCTGTTGTTTGCCGCGGCCGTACTGGCCGGCAGCGGCGCACTGTCGCTGAGTGAAACCTTGCTGCTGGGTTTTCTCGGCGGGATTCTGGGCGATGCGGTGTCGTATTACCTGGGCCGGCATTTCCACCAGAACATCCGCCGTTTGCCCGGCCTGCGCCATCACCCGGAATGGATGGCCGGGGCCGAAACCTACTTCCAGCGTTACGGCATTGCCAGCCTGCTGGTCGGCCGTTTCATTGGCCCGCTGCGGCCAATGCTGCCGATGGTCGCCGGGATGTGCGACATGCCCTTCGCGCGTTTCGCCGCCGTCAGCCTGCTGGCCGCCGCCGGCTGGAGCGTCGCCTACCTGCTGCCGGGTTGGGCCACCGGCGCGGCAATCCGCCTGCCACTACCGGAAGGTTTCTGGCTGCAAGCCGGGATCGTCGCCGGCAGTATCGCGGTGATGGTCGGCCTGAGCGTCAATAGCAGTCTGCGTCAGCATCGCCGCGCCACGCTGTGGATCAGCAGCATGAGTCTGTTGATTCTGCTCGGCCTGTTCGTCGGCTATCCGTATCTGAGTGCGCTCGATCAGGGTGTGATGACGCTGGTGCAGGAGCACCGTCAACCCGTGCTGGATGAAATTGCGGTCACCTTCACGCTGATCGGTGAGTTCCGCAACATGTTCGTGTTCAGTGCATTGCTGACCGGCCTGCTGTTGCTGTGCAAGCAATGGCGACAGGCTATTTTCGTCGGCGGCACACTGCTGTTCACGGCGCTGGCAAACACCGCGACCAAGCAATTCTTCGCTCGTGTTCGACCGGAAGTTCTGACCGAACCGCTGACCAGTTTCAGCATGCCCAGCGGCCATGCGTCAGGGTCGTTTGCGTTGTTCCTGACCCTCGCCGTGCTGGCCGGACGCGGACAACCGCCGCGCATGCGCCTGACGTGGCTGCTGCTCGGCTGTATTCCGGCCATGGCGATTGCGCTGTCACGGGTGTATCTGGGCGCGCACTGGCCCACCGATATTCTGGCCGGGGCGATGCTGGCAGCGTGCGTCTGCGCTGCGGCCTTGTGGCTGAGCCAGCGCAACACGCCGCTTGAACCCATGCCGCAGAAAGTCTGGTGGCTGGTGCTGCCGGCACTGGTCGCGCTGTTCGGCTTCTTCGTTCTGCGGCATTTGCCGCATACGATGCTGCGCTACGCCTACTGACGCTCAGGCGAACAACTCGCCCTGCAGTTCATCAAGCAGCGCCTGGATCGCATCCAGCCGCTGCTGCGGATCGTCGAGTTGCAGCAGGTCGATCTTGTCCTCTTCGGCGAACGGCAGCAGATACGCCAGTTGATTTGCCAGTGACTGCTGGCCCAACGCCTCGGTCCCCATGTTCAAAGCCTCGACCATCGGGTGTTCGGCCAAGGCCTTGAGCAGCGCCACCAGATCGGCGTCTTCGTCCTGCAGCGGTTGCTCCGGCTCATCGTCCAGCCACTCGACGTCGGCGAGTATCAACTGATCACGCTGCACTTCAGTGCGCAGCACCTGAAAGCGCCGCCCGCCCTGCACGCGAATCCCCAGCAGACCGTTGTCCTGTTGCTGGAAATCGGTGATCCGCGCCTCGCAGCCGACCAGGGCAAAGCCTTCTGGCGCAACGCCGACTTCGTGGCCGTCAAGGATGCACACCACGCCGAAACCGCCACCCTGTTTCATGCAGCGGCCGATCATGTCCAGGTAGCGCGCCTCGAAGATCTGCAAGTCGAGGTTGCAGCCGGGAAACAGCACTGTGTTGAGCGGAAAAAGCGGCAGACTCATAGACATTTCCTTAGACCACCATCGACACCGCCAACGGCAGGAACACCGCCGTGGCCACGCCCATCAGACTCATCGCCAGCGCCGCGAAGGCGCCGCACTCATCGCTTTCCTGCAACGCCACCGAGGTGCCGACCGCGTGCGCGGTCATGCCCAGCGCCATGCCGCGCGCCTCTGGGCTGTGCACGCCGAGCCGGGTCAGCATGGCCGGGCCGAAGATCGCCCCGATCACCCCGGTGATCAGCACGAACACCGCCGCCAGCGCCGCGACGCCACCGATCTGCTCGGCCACCAGCATCGCAATCGGTGAGGTCACCGACTTCGGCGCCATGGTCATCAGGATCATATGATCGGCACCGAACCACCATCCCAGCAAAACCCCCATGCCGGTGGCAACCACCCCGCCTATCACCAGCGTAGTAAAAATCGGCCAGAACAATTGGCGGATGCGTTTGAGGTTCAGATACAGCGGCACCGCCAGTGCCACCGTGGCCGGGCCCAGCAGAATGCTGAGGATCTCGGTGCTTTTGCGGTACTCGGCGTAAGTCAGGCCACAGCCGACCAGCACGCCGATCACCAGCAGCATGGAGACCAGCACCGGTTGCAGAAAGATCCAGCGGGTTTTCTCGAACGCCGCCAGCACCAGTTGATAGGCACCGAGGGTGATGCCGATGCCGAATAGTGGATGATGGATGACCGAAGCCCAGGCCCCTTGCCAATCGAAGAGCATCACGACTCCTCCGAGTGCGGCGCATGGCGCTTGACCAGCCGTTGCATCAGCACCCCGGCGAACGCCATCGAGAGAATCAGCGACAGCACCAGCGCACCGACAATCGCCCAGAAGTCGGCGGCAATGGCCGAGGCATACACCATCACGCCCACCGCCGGAGGCACCAGCAGCAACGGCAGATAGCGCAGCAGGCTGCCGGCGGCAAGGTTCAGCGGTTCAGCGACTTCGCCGCGAATGATCAGGAACACCAGCAACAGCAGCAGGCCGATGATCGGCCCCGGCAGCACCGGCAGCAGCAAGTGGTTGAGCGCGGTGCCGAGCAATTGGAACAGCACCAGCATGGTCAGGCCACGTAACAACATCCGACATCCCCTGTGAAAAAGCGCCCCGCATTATAAGCACGCCGGCGCTATGCATCGGCATTCGCCAAAAGCATGGTCGGTTGACCGGAGCAAATCGCCATGTTGATCTACAGTGGTTCGCAGGGCGGTCAAATCCCCCACCTGAAAAACTATAAAACCGATGAACCCAAGGAGAGTCTCAATGCCCTATGTTCCAGTTGCAGAGCTCAAAGATTATGTCGGCAAGGAACTCGGACGTTCCGAATGGCTCACCATCGATCAGGAGCGCATCAACCTGTTCGCCGAAGCCACCGGGGATTATCAGTTCATCCATGTCGATCCGGTCAAAGCCGCGCAAACGCCTTTTGGCAGCACCATTGCTCACGGTTTCCTGTCGCTGTCGCTGATCCCGAAACTGATGGAAGACATCCTCGTGCTGCCGCAAGGCCTGAAGATGGTGGTCAATTACGGCCTGGACAGCGTACGTTTCATCCAGCCGGTGAAGGTCAATTCGAAAGTTCGCCTGAAAGTCGATCTGGCCGAAGTGACCGAGAAAAAACCCGGTCAATGGCTGCTCAAGGCCACCGCGACACTGGAGATAGAAGGCTCGGACAAACCGGCCTACATCGCCGAACCGCTGTCGCTCTGCTTCGTCTAAGTGCCCCGGATGCGAAGCGGCTCACGCTGTTTCGCGTTCCCTCTCTATATATGCGACACATAGCTGCGGCATACTCGGTCGCCTAATTGCCCGGATCCCGCTATGCGCCCACTCGCTTCTCTTGCACCCATTGCCCTGACCCTGATGCTCACCGCTTGCGGCGACGGCGAATCGCTGTTGCCCCCGGACGCACGGCTGCCGGACGGCGGACGCTATCGCGGCGAACTGGTCAACGGTTTACTGCAAGGTCAGGGTCGCGTCGACTACCCCAACGGCAGCTGGTATGCCGGCCAGTTCGACAAGGGTCAGTGGCATGGTCAGGGCGAGTGGCACGGCAGCAACGGCGAGGTCTATCGCGGCCAGTTCCAGCAGGGACTGTTCGACGGTCAGGGCAGCCTGACCACCAACGCCAGCAGCTACACCGGCGGCTTCAAGCAGGGCCGACGCGATGGCGAAGGCACGCTGAAAGAAAACGCCATGACCTACCGTGGCGAGTTCAAGGCTGACCAGTATTCCGGGCTGGGCCGTCTGGAAATGGACGACGGCAGTTCCTATCAGGGCCAGTTCGCCCACGGCAAACCCAATGGCGAAGGCCAGCGCGGCGACTCTAGCGGCAACACATTCAGCGGCCACTTCGTCAACGGCCAGCTCGAAGGCAATGGCACCTTCAACAGTGCCGATGGCGACATCTATGTCGGCGGCTTCAAGAACAGCCAGCTGCACGGCAAGGGCCGCTACGAGAACGCCGACGGCGACGTATGGCTCGGCCAATTCAAGGAAGGCGCGCTGACCGGCAAGGGTGAATTGATCGGTGCCGACGGCAGCCATTACGTCGGCTACTTCAACGACTGGCGCTTCAGCGGACAGGGCCGTTTGAACCTGGCCGACGGCAGTTTCTACATCGGCGAATTCGACAGCGACAGCTACGCCGGACGCGGCACTCTGGTGCTGACCGACGGCACCGTCCTCAGCGGCACCTGGATCAACGGCCAGCGCGTACGTGACGCCGACGGCAAGCTGCTGCCCGACACCCTCGAACTCGGCCTGCTGGCTCAGGGTCGTCTGCTGGACGAGGCGCTGGCCGCCGTGCCCGCCTCAACGCCTGCGGTGGAGTTGTACACCCTGACCCTCGGTGGCGACGGCAAGCAAAGCGTGTTCCTGCGCGAGTCAGATTATGTCGCCAACATGCTCTCCACGCGGTTTGGTGCCTATGGACAAATCCGCCTGGTGAACCATCGCGACCATCTCACCGACCGACCGATGGCCACCCGCGAAAACCTGCGCCGCGCCGCGCAGACCCTGGCCGAGCGCAGCGGCCCGGAAGACCTGGTGTTCATCTACCTGACCAGCCACGGCACCGCCGAACACGAACTGGTGCTCGACCAGCCGCGTATGGAACTGGCCGACCTGCCCGCCGACGAACTTGCCACGGTGCTGGCCCCGCTGAAAAATCGCGACAAGGTGATCGTGATTTCCTCGTGCTATTCCGGCGGTTTCATCCCCGCACTGAAAGATGAGCGCACCCTGATCATGACCGCCTCGCGCGCCGACCGCGTGTCGTTCGGTTGCTCGGAAGAAGCCAACTTCACCTACTTCGGCGACGCCTTGTTCGCGCAGGCCCTGAACCAGACCGATGATCTGGAGCAGGCGTTCAAACTGGCCAAGGCCACCGTCGCCGAGCGCGAACTGGCGGACAACTTCGAAGCCTCGGAGCCGCAGATCTGGGCACCGAAAACCGTACTGGCGCACTGGCAACTGCTGCGTAAACAGCAAGCGAGAAAAGCGTTGCAGAGTGCTGCATTGAACGACGGAGCAACAAACAGCAACTAAGCTGAACAGTATCAAGGGAGAAACACTATGTACTTGACGCCTCAGCACGTTTTGCTTGCCGGAGCCACCGGACTGACCGGTGAGCATCTGCTCGACCGTTTGCTCAACGAGCCGACGATCACCCGCGTGCTCGCGCCGTCCCGCCGGCCACTGGCGGAACATCCGCACCTGGAAAACCCGGTGGGCGACCCACAGACCTTTCTGCCGCAACTGAGCGGACGCGTCGATATCGCCTATTGCTGCCTCGGCACCACGATCAAACAGGCCGGTTCCGAAGCCGCGTTCCGCGCGGTGGATCTGGACATGGTCGTGGCCTTCGCCAAACGCGCACGGGAGATGGGTGCGCGGCACTTGATCGTGATCAGTGCGCTGGGCGCCGATCCGAAATCGTCGATTTTCTACAACCGGGTCAAAGGTGAGATGGAGCAGGCATTGCGCGCACAGGACTGGCCGCAACTGACCATCTGCCGGCCATCGCTATTGCTGGGCGATCGCAGCGAACCGCGCTTGGGCGAACAACTTGCGGCGCCGTTTTCCAAGCTGATTCCCGGCAAGTACCGCGGCATCGAAGCCTGCCAATTGGCCCGGGCGATGTGGCGTCTGGCGCTGGAAGAACAGGATGGGGTGCGGATAGTCGAGTCGGATGAGCTGCGCAAGCTCGGCAAATAGTTTTGTGGTGTCTGGGCTGGCCTCTTCGCGGGCAAGCCCGCTCCCACAGTAGTCTTCAGCGAACACAGATTTAGCGCACGACTCAATCCCTGTGGGAGCGTGGCTTGCCCGCGAATGGAGTGCGCAGCACTCCCCTACAACCCGCCAGTCGCCTGAAACCCAACGCCAATCACGGTCAGCAATGACAACGGCAACAACAGCGTATCGAGCAACGCACTCGCCGGCAGATCCACGCCCGGATAGCTCGGCGCTTCAGCGCCGAAGCGATCCATCGCGCAGCACCCGCCATTCATCGCATACAAATCCAGGCGCGTCCCGGAATACACCACCGGCGCCCCCGGTTTGGCCGCATCCAGCGTGCGCGCGGTGGCGCAGCCGGCCAGTTGCAGGGCCAGCGCAATTGCCAACAGCTTATTCATCGCTGCTCAGATGATGTTCGCCCCAGCGCGGCAGCATGTCCTGCGGAATGCCCAACAGATTGAGAATCCGCGCGACGACGAAATCGATCAGGTCATCAATGGTCTGCGGCTGGTGATAGAAGCCCGGCGAGGCCGGCAGGATGGTCACGCCCATGTTCGACAGCTTGAGCATGTGTTCCAGATGAATGCTCGAATACGGCGCCTCGCGTGGCACCAGAATCAACTGGCGACGTTCCTTCAAGGTGACGTCCGCCGCGCGCTCGATCAGGTTGTTGCACGCGCCCGTGGCAATCGCCGACAAGGTACCCGTGGAACACGGCACCACGACCATCGCCGCCGGCGCGCCGGAGCCCGAGGCTACCGGCGACATCCAGTCTTCCTTGCCGTACACACGGATCTGCCCGGCGGCCGCCCCGGTGTATTCGGTGAGGAACGCCTGCATCATCTGCGGCTTGGGCGGCAGCGTGACATCGGTTTCGGTGGCCATCACCAGTTGCGCAGCCTTGGAAATCAGGAAGTGCACTTCGCGATCTTCACGCACCAGACAATCGAGCAGGCGCAATCCGTACTGCGCGCCGGACGCGCCGGTCATCGCCAGCGTAATGCGTTCCGGACCGCCGTTCTGGGAAAAAGTGTTCATTGCAGCGCCTCGGCGAGCTTGCCGTGCAGGCCGCCGAAGCCGCCGTTGCTCATGATCACCACGTGAGTGCCAGGCTGGGCCTGACTCTTCACGCGTTCGATGATGCCTTCGAGCGAATCGCTGACAATCGACGGCACGCTGCACAGCGCAGCGGTGGCCGCCAGATCCCAACCGAGATTGGCCGGTGCGTACCAGATCACCTGATCGGCATCGACCACGCTGTCCGGCAGACCGTCACGGTGCGCGCCGAGCTTCATCGAGTTGGAGCGCGGCTCGATGATCGCGATCAACGGGGCGTCGCCGATGCGCTTGCGCAAGCCATCGAGGGTGGTGGCAATGGCGGTCGGGTGGTGGGCGAAGTCGTCGTAGATGGTGATGCCGCGCACTTCGGCGACTTTCTCCATCCGGCGCTTGACGTTCTTGAATGCGCTCAACCCGGCGATGCCCATCGACGGCACCACACCGACATGGCGCGCCGCTGCCAGCGCAGCCAAGGCGTTGGCGACGTTGTGCTGACCGGTCAGCTCCCATTCGACAGTGCCCTGGGACACGCCCTCGAACATCACTTCGAACGCCGAACCATCGTCCTTGAGCAACTTGACCTGCCACCGACCGCCGACGCCGGTGGTTTGCACCGGGGTCCAGCAGCCCATTTCGATCACGCGCTGCAGGGCAGGTTCGGTGGTCGGGTGGATCACCAGACCTTCGCTCGGGATAGTGCGTACCAAGTGGTGGAACTGCCGCTCGATCGCCGGCAGATCGGGGAAGATGTCGGCGTGATCGAACTCAAGGTTGTTGAGGATCGCGGTGCGCGGACGGTAGTGGACGAACTTCGAACGCTTGTCGAAGAACGCGCTGTCGTACTCATCGGCCTCGATCACGAAGAACGGCGTACCGCCCAACCGCGCCGACACCGAGAAGTTCTGCGGCACCCCGCCGATCAGGAACCCCGGGCTCATGCCGGCGTGTTCCAGCACCCAGGCGAGCATGCTGCTGGTGGTGGTCTTGCCGTGCGTACCGGCAACCGCCAGCACCCAGCGCCCTTGCAGCACGTGATCGGCCAGCCATTGCGGGCCGGAGACGTAGGGCAGACCTTTGTTCAGCACATATTCCACCGCCGGGTTGCCGCGGGACATGGCATTGCCGATCACCACCAGATCCGGCGCCGGATCGAGCTGGGCCGGATCGTAGCCTTGGGTCAGCTGAATGCCCTGGGCCTCAAGCTGCGTGCTCATCGGCGGATAGACGTTGGCGTCGGAGCCGGTCACGTGATGGCCCAGCTCTTTGGCCAGAACCGCCATCGAGCCCATGAAAGTCCCGCAGATACCCAGAATATGAATGTGCATAGTCGACCTCGTAAAACATGGCCGCAGGTTAGCGCAGGGAGGGGGAAATCGCACCTTGTGTTTCGCCTGCGCCGACGCCTTCGCGAGCAAGCCC